>JAYSSN010000230.1:0-1592 GCA_043720555.1 Rhodobacterales bacterium
GCAGAAGTGATCAGCCATTACGGCGCGCGGCCCGAGACCGATCTGAAAGCGCTGTTTCGGAAAGAGGGGCTGATCTGAGGGCAGATCTGGCGGCTGCAAAGGTTACCAGAATGGTTAATGGAAATAGGTAACTATCTGTTATACAACAACAAAGACTCGTGTCTCAACCTGAGACGCTCCGCTATTTCTCGGTCCCCAAAGCCAGGGTATGCTCGCGCAGCCAGCCCAGAAAGCCGCGCGGATTGCCGGGCCATTTGTCCAGTTCCGATGCCGGGATCGGCAGGCCGATATAGGGGCGCTGCGGCTTGAACAGGGCGCGCTTGATTTCATAAAGCAGCAGGCCCTGCCGCAACGTCGCCCCCAGTTTGTTGGCGATCTGGTAATAGCGCGAGTTCTGGCCGGTGAAATGGATGGGCACGATGGTGGCCCCCGACGCGCGGATCATCTTGTGGGTAAAGACGTTCCACTCCGCCTCGACCGCCGGACCGAACCAGGTGTCCGAACAGGCGACGCGGCCGGCCGGAAACAGGATCACGACCCCGTTGTTTTTCAGATGCGCCATGGTAATTTCGCGCATTTCCAGCCCCAGTTCGCGGGCATTGGCCTCATGCGGGAACGGCACCGGGATCATGAATTCCTCGATCTCGGGAATACCGGACAGCAGGCTGCGGGTCAGAACGCGAAAGTCGGACCGGACACGGCTGACCATTTCGGCCATGATCATGCCATCGACCAGACCATGCGGGTGGTTTGCGACCACAACGACCGGGCCGGTCCTCGGGATCCGCGCGACCTCTTCCGGCGGGGTGTCCAGCCTGATGCCCATGTGACGCACGGCCTTGGACCAGAAGGTCACCCCGACCGGCGAGCCTGCGCGTTCAAAACTGCGGATCATGCTGAGCAGCATGACCTTGGCCGTGAGCCATTCGATCGCCCTGATCGTCAGGACCTTGGCGGGATTGGTAAAGGTGCCGGAATAGGACAGGCGGCGCATGTCATACCGGCGCGCCGTCGCAGTCGCTGGAACTGCGGCGCCCGCCACTCCGCCGGTCTTTTGCATCTCGGTCACGGCGATCAGCCTTCCTCGTCAGCCGGTTTGCCGGGCTTCAGCGGTCTTCGCCGAAGCGATCGGCCACCAAAGCCGTCAGGGCCACGCCAAGTTCTGCAGCCTGCGGCCCGCCGGTTTCCACTTCAATAGTGGTTCCGCGAGAGGCTGCCAACATCAAAAGCCCCATGATGCTGTCGCCAGACACGGTCATGCCGTCACGGCTGACCTGTGCGGTCGCGTCAAATTCCTCCACCACTTCAACAAAGCAGGCCGAGGCGCGGGCATGCAGGCCCTTTTCGTTGATGATGAACAGTTTGAACGATGTCATCGGGCTGTCATGCCCCGCTGCCAAGATCAAAGCTGTTGATATACTTGCGTCCGGCGTCCAGTGCAGCGGCGACGGCATCCTTGACGCCAAGGCCGCGCGATTTGGTCAGCTTGATCAACATCGGCAGGTTGGCGCCATAGATGATCCGCCGTTCCGGCCCGCCGGCACAGGCCAGCAGCGACAGATTGGAGGGCGAGCCGCCGAACATGTCGGTGA
>JAYSSN010000231.1:0-1589 GCA_043720555.1 Rhodobacterales bacterium
CGATCTGGATCAGCTTGTGCAGGTGTTTCTGAACCTGATCAAGAACGCGTCCGAGGCGGGCAAGGGCAGGGGCACGATCCGGCTGCACACCTTTTATGACCTGTCGTTGCGGCTGCGGCGCAAGGACAACGGGCCGGGGCGGGCAGTGCCGTTGCAGATCGAGATCATTGACGATGGTCCGGGTATCCCACCGGAACTGGGCCCCGATATCTTTGAACCCTTTGTCAGCGGGCGCGAGAATGGCACGGGGCTTGGCCTGGCGCTTGTCAGCAAGATCATATCGGACCACGAGGGCTGGATTTCGGTCGACAGCGTGCCGGGGCGCACTGTGTTTCGCGTGTCGTTGCCCGTTGCCCCCAAAGACACCACCCCAAAACAGGAGAACTGAGCATGGACGGAACGGTACTGGTCGCTGATGACGACCGCACGATCCGCACGGTGCTGACACAGGCGCTGACACGGGCGGGATGCAAGGTACATGCGACCTCCAGCCTTGTGACGCTGATGCGGTGGGTCGAAGAGGGCAAGGGCGATCTGGTGATTTCCGATGTCATCATGCCCGACGGCAACGGGCTGGAGGCGCTGCCGCGCATCAGCAAGCTGCGCCCCGGCCTGCCGGTCATCGTGATTTCGGCCCAGAACACGATCATGACGGCGATTCAGGCGGCCGAGGCCGAGGCATATGATTATCTGCCCAAGCCCTTCGATCTGCCGGATCTGATGAAGAAATCCGCCCGCGCACTGGAACTGAAGCGCCGGACGCATGCCAGACCCCCGACGCCGCGCGAGGCGGGCGATGATCTGCCTCTGGTGGGACGGACACCCGTGATGCAGGCCCTGTACCGGCTGGTGGCGCGGGTGATGAACACCGATCTGACGGTGCTGGTAACGGGGGAAAGCGGCACGGGAAAATCGCTGATCGCGCGGGCGATCCATGATTTTTCAGACCGGCGCACGCTGCCGTTCGTTGTGGCACAGATGAGCGATCTGCAAGGCATGGACGGGCCTGCGACGCTGCTGTCGCGCGCGCGGGGCGGGAGTCTGGTGTTCGACGAGATCGCCGACTACGACGATGAGGCGCAGGCGCGGGTGGTGCGGATGCTGGATATGCTGGGCGACCATGCGCCGCGCATCCTGGCCACCAGCCAGACCGATCTTGCGGCACGGATGGATGCGGGCACATTCCGGCAGGATTTGTATTATCGTCTGTCAGGGGTCACACTGGCTGTGCCGTCCTTGCGCGAGCGGATGGATGACATCCCGCTGCTGGCAGAGCATTTCCTGGCCAAGGGCGAGCGTGATCTGGGTACAGTGCGGCGGCTTTCAAACGACGCGCGCGACCTTGTGCGCGCCTACAGCTGGCCCGGCAACGTCCGGCAGCTGGAAAACACCCTGCGCCGGCTTCTGGTCACCGCGTCCGAGGCCGAGATCAGCAAGGCGGAGGTCGAACAGGTGCTCGGCAACCAGCCCGCCGCCGAACCGCGCACCGGCGGCGGCGAGGGCGAAAAGCTGTCGGCCTCGGTCGCGCGCCATCTGAAGCGGTATTTCGATCTGCATGGCGGGCAACTGCCGCCCCCCGGCGTCTATCA
>JAYSSN010000232.1:0-10026 GCA_043720555.1 Rhodobacterales bacterium
CGGCGAAAAGCGCTGTCGGACATAGCACTGCGGCGGTAATGCAAAGTATTCTTTTCATGATGACCACCTCCCGGTCTCTCAATTGCTGGCTTGGTTGCCTGCAATCGTAATTTCCAAGCTAACACGAAAATGCACGAAACGATCACGAAATCCTGTAGGCTTGCCCTGTGCAACCGGAAGGTCACCGCTCGGGGCGGCGCCCTGCGAACGCGTTTCTGACAAGGGTTTCATGCATGCAGCTTGATCGGCCCATTCTTCCTGATCGTCGCGTATCGGCGGCAAGGCGGCGGGATTTCATCGCGGGGCTCTGCTCGTGAAGCGGACCGTAGCGCTGGTCACATTGGTCTTGTCAGCCGTGGCACTGCCCGCCGGTGCGCAAGGCGATGGCCCGCCGGACTGGGATGATGCAAGCGTGGTCTTCGTCCGGCGGTGCAACATGTGCCATTCCCAATTGGGGGCGTCGCGAGGCCTGCGGCTTGACAGCTACGCCGCCGCGCTTGCCGGCAGCCAATGGGGCGCGGTCCTCGTGCCAGGCAATCCCGACGCAAGCGAGCTGATGCTCCGACTGCGCGGTGATAGCGCCCCCCGCATGCCCTTTCTCGGACCGCCCCTGCCGCAGGATGAGATCGACGTGATCGAGCGCTGGATCGTCGCTGGCCTGCCCGAGACCTCTGACTGACCTGTGCGATGGCGGGCGTCTAAGCGAGGTGAGCCTGCGATCTTGCGTGGCGGTTCCGTTCCGGGCGTGCGGGACGACCGGCGGTCCGGTCCGGTTGGCCGCATGGTGGCGCAATCGGCATTTCATTTGCGAAACTGCCGCCCCATTGCAGCGTTCTGCCCTTCGCGCGATAAGCGGGGCATGACCGCCCTGCCCATCGACGATGCCCTGCCTGCCTTGCGCGCCGCCATTGCCGCGCGGGGAATGTGCGTGTTGCAGGCGCCTCCCGGTGCGGGCAAGACGACGCGGGTGCCGCTTGATCTGTTGGCGTCCGGCCTCGTGACCGGGCGCATCGTGATGCTGGAGCCCCGACGCCTCGCGGCACGTGCAGCGGCCGAGCGGATGGCCGAGACGTTGGGACAAACGGTCGGGGCAACGGTCGGTTACCGCATCCGGGGCGAAGCAAAGGTGGGCCCCGCGACGCGGATCGAGGTGGTGACCGAAGGCATCCTGACCCGGATGATCCAATCGGATGCAGAACTGCGCGGCATCGGTTGCGTGATCTTTGATGAATTCCATGAACGCAGTCTGAACGCCGATCTGGGGCTGGCACTGGCGCTGGAAATCCGGGGGGCGTTGCGGCCTGATCTGCATCTGGTGGTGATGTCCGCCACGCTGGATGCGGCCCCCGTGGCGGCGTTGATGGGCGATGCCCCCGTCGTGACCTCTGCGGGGCGTGCCTATCCGGTGGAGACCCGCTGGCTGGCGCGATCCGTGGATGCGTCGCTGCGGCTGGAAGGTGCCGTTGCGGGCCTCGTGCGGCAGGTGGTGGACGACACGGCGGGCGGCGTGCTGGTTTTCCTGCCGGGCGAGGGCGAAATCCGACGGGTGGCCGCAATGCTGGGCAATCTGGACTGCGATATCCGGCCGCTGTTCGGCGCAATGGATTTTGCAGCCCAGCGCGCGGCGCTGGGGCCAACAGCGCGGCGCAAACTGGTGCTGGCGACAAGCATTGCCGAAACCTCGCTGACCATCCCCGATATCGGCGTGGTGATCGATGCGGGTCGCGCGCGCCGCGCCCGGTTCGACCCGTCAAGCGGTATGAGCCGTCTGGTGACCGAACGGGTGACAAAGGCCGAAGCCGAACAGCGCCGTGGCCGTGCGGGGCGGGTCGCGGCGGGCATCTGCTATCGTTTGTGGACCAAGGGCGAGGAAGGAGCCATGGCCGCCTATCCCCCGGCCGAGATCGAGGCGGCAGACCTCACGGGTCTTGCGCTGGAACTGGCGCTGTGGGGTGGCGATGCCCTGCCCTTTCTGACACCGCCCCCAGCCCCGGCGTTGGCCGAGGCGCGCGCGCTGCTATCGGGCCTTGGCGCATTGGACGGGCAGCGGATCACACCGCATGGGCGCGCACTGGCTGCGATGCCGCTGCACCCGCGCCTGGCGCACATGCTGGCGGTGGCGGGGGCGCAGGCGGCCCCGCTCGCGGCTCTGCTGGCCGAGCGTGACCCGTTGCGCGGCGCACCGGTAGACCTGATGCTGCGGCTGGCGGCGATCCACGACGGGCAGCGATTTGCGGCAGAGCACGCCCTTGTGCCGCATCATGGCACGGTGGAGCGGATCAGGCTTGAGGCGCGGCGGCTGGCCAGGGGGCTTGGTGCAAAACCCGCGCTGACCCCTGGTCAGATGGCGGCCCTTGCCTATCCTGACCGCGTGGGGCTGCGCCGCAAGGGGGATGCGCCGCGCTGGGTGCTGTCAGGCGGCAAGGGTGTCGCGATGGCAGCGGCTGACCCGCTTGCGGCTGCCCGGCTGATCGTGGTGACAGATACCGACGGCGATCCGCGCGAAGGCGCCGTGCGTCAGGCGGTAGCGATATCCGAGGACGAACTGCGCGCCGTGCACGGGGCCGGTTTCATCTGGCGCAACGTCTGCGACTGGGCACGGCGCGAGGCGCGCGTGGTGGCGCGCAGGCAGGAATGCTATGGCGCGCTCGTGCTCGCCGATCAGCATTGGGATGCGCCCGCGGCCGATGTGGCACAGGCAGCCCTCGGAGGCGTGCGCGATCTGGGCCTGCCCTGGACAGCCGCCGCGCGGCGGCTGCGGGCGCGGGTCGCACTGGCGCGCGGCAGTGACTGGCCTGACTGCAGCGATGCTGGCCTGATGGCGGGGTTGGAAGACTGGCTGTTGCCGCATCTGACGGGCGTGAAAACCGCCGCTGACATCCGCGCGCTCGATATCACGGCTGCGCTCGGAAACCGGCTGACTTGGGATCAGACCTCCCGGCTCGATACTCTGGTGCCCGCACATTTTGAAACCCCCCTCGGCCGCCACGTGCCGATCGACTATGACGGCGATCACCCGGCCATCGCGGTGCGCCTGCAGGAAATGTTCGGCACCACCCGCCACCCGACGGTGGGTGCCAACGCCCTGCCTCTGCGCGTCACCCTCCTGTCGCCCGCCCGCGCCCCACTGCAAGTGACGCTCGACCTGCCCCGCTTCTGGGCCACGTCGTACGCCGACGTACGTAAAGACATGCGCGGCCAATACCCCAGGCACCCCTGGCCCGAAGACCCCACACAAGCCGAACCGACACTCAGGGCCAAGCCGCGGGGGACGTGACTTTCTTTTTGCGAAAATACTCGGATCCTGCGCCCGGTTGGCCGCAGGCAAGAGGCCGCTGAAAAACCTGTGGCCGCCGCCGCGCGCTGTTGCAACCGTCCGGCATGTAACCGCGCCGAAGCGTTGCGAAACAATTTCTGATCGGTGCAGGGGTTTCGCCTGCCGCAGTGTCGGCTTATGCAGGCGCGACCCCCGTGCAGGACGCCATCATGACAACAACAACATTTGCCAGCCCGAACGATGCGACACGCGGCCGCTGGGCGATTTCCGTGATGTTCTTTGCCAATGGCATGACCACGGGGGCCTGGGCGCCGCAGATCCCGCTGCTGCTGCCGCGCCACCAGATCACGGAATCCACGCTTGGCCTGCTGATCCTGTTCTTCGGGGTCGGGGCCGTGGGGGCGATGCTGACCGCTGGCCGCCTGATCGGCATCTTTGGCTCGCGCAATGTACTGCGGGCCTTTGCGCTGGCGCTGGTGCCGGCACTGCCGTTGATCGTGCTCGCGCCGACGCTGCCGGTGCTGGCCGTGGCAATGGTCTTGCTGGGCGGGTTTCTGGGCTGCATGGACGTGGCGATGAACGCCAACGCGGTGGAGGTCGAGGATCGTCTGGGCCGCGCCGCGATGTCATCGTTCCACGGGTTCTGGAGCCTGGGCGGCTTTTTTGGCGCCGCCGTCGGCGGCTGGATCGTGGCGAACTGGGGGGCCCTGACGGGGGCCTTGCTGGCTGCCGGTATCATTCTGGCGCTGGTGCTCGCAGCCCTGCCGCATGTGATGCACGGAGTACGGCATGATACCGAAACCCACGGGCCGCGCGATGCGCTGATCCCCCGCGATGCGGCCCTGTGGCTTCTGGGGGCGATTGCGCTGTTCAGCATGGTGCCGGAAGGCGCTGTGATGGACTGGGCGGCGATCTATCTGCAAGGCGAGCTTGGATCAGCTGCGGCCACATCAACGCTGGCCTTCGCATTCTTTTCGGGGGCGATGGCGATCGTCCGTTTTGGGGGCGATGCCGTGCGCAACCGCGTGGGCGCGGTGCGCACCCTGCGGCTGTCGGCGCTGATCGGGGCTGCGGGCCTTGCAGCGGCAGCCCTTGCCCCGAGCCCCGGCCTTGCGATCGCGGGCTTCGCGCTTGCGGGCATCGGGGTTGCCAACATGATCCCGGTGATCTTTTCGGCCGCAGGCAACCACCCCGGCCTTGCCCCCGGCACGGCCATCGCCTTTGTTACCATGCTTGGCTATTCGGGTATCCTCGTTGCACCCGCCAGCATCGGCTATGTTGCCGAGCATTTCGGGTTCCGCGTGACCTACGGCGGGCTTGCGCTATTGCTGATGGTTGTCGCCGTCATGGCCACGCGGGCACGGGCGGCAGAACGTCAGAGCAGGGATGCCACCTGATCGGTAGTCGTCAGCTGGGCAAAATCGGCCCCCAGCAGCGACAGGGTGACGCGCAGCACGGTGGCCGCATCAATGCGGCCGCCGTCATGCGCGGGCAGATCGAAACCGATCAGCGCATCGCCGGGCAGAATGACCTGAAACCCCAGATCCGAGGCTGCACGCACGGTCGAGGTCACGCAAAACGCAGCGACGGCCCCGACGACGACAATCCGGTCGCTCCTCTGACGCCGCAGCAGCGCATCAAGCGCGGTGCCGGCAAAGGCGGATGACGCGTGTTTGTGCAACACGGACTCGCCCGGCACGGGTGCGGCGCAGGGCATGGGTGGATGACCCGCCGATCCGGGGAAGAAATCGGACGCGGGATCGGCGTCATTGTGGTGCACATGCACGACCGGCAGGCCGCGCACACGGAACAGGGCCAGCAGAGCGGCCACGTTATCTTCGGCCGCCGGGTTGGCGCGGGCACGGCCTGTGGCCGTACGATGCGCCATGCCCATCTGCATGTCGATGACCAGAAGTGCGGTCGTCATGACCCTTATGCTCCCATGAAATCGGCCTTGCCCAACGCGACGCCGCCGTGACGAAGTAAAGCATAGGCGGTTGTCGCGTGAAAATAGAAATTGGGCGTGGCGAACTGGGTCAGAAACACCGCGCCGGTAAATGTGTGATCGGCTCCGCGCAGCTTCACGGTGATGGGCCGGGTGGCAGCATCCGCAAAGGCCGATTCGGGCTTGCTGGCCATGAAGGCGCGTGCGGCGGCGATGCGGGCGATCAGGGCATCAAAGCTGGTTTCGGTATCGGGAAAGCCGGGCAGGTCCGCGCCCGCCAGACGCGCCGCCGTGCGCGCGCCAAAATCACAGGCGAGCTGGACCTGCTTTACCAGCGGCAGCATGTCGGGGAAAAGGCGTGCATTCAGAAAGGCCCCCTCGTCGATCTTGTGGGCGACGGCGTGATCGCGGGCCTTGACCAGAATTGCCGACAGCGCCCCGAGGGTGCGGTCCATGGGAATGACAGAAAGTGCATGCACGGGGGAAATCCTTTCGGGGTCAGCGTTGATGGACAACCGCAAGGTGATCTGAGCGGGCCTTGTGGTACCGCACCTGAAGTCAGGCGCAACCGGAAAACGGAACGGCACATCGATTGCGTACTGTTTGCCGCGTCTGGCGGGACCGCCTTCACCTGCGAACGCGCTTGCACGGCATCGGCACGAATGCGACAGAGGGGCATGACTGATGCCGGGTTGCCCCTTGCCTCGCGCGTTGGATTGCCTGCGGAATTCCGGGTGATCCTGGCCGGTTACCCGCGTGACGGGTGGCCCGCGCACCGGGATTTCAATGGGCTGGCTGCTTTCTGGCTGGACCGGCATCTGGGCTTTCGCCGCACAATGGCGATGCTGCGGGCAGATGCGCAGGCGCGGATGGACGGCAAAATCGCACCCGACGCGTTCGCGCAGCGCCTGTCGCGGACGGGGTCGGGGTTGCTGCGCGACCTGATCGGGCATCATCAGATCGAGGATGACGCCTATTTCCCGCAACTGGCGGCGCTGGAGCCGCGGATCGAGCGCGGCTTTGCCATGTTGGACCGCGACCATCATGATCTGCATGCGTTGCTCGACCGCTTTGCCCAGGGGGCGAATGCAGTGCTGGCGGCAAAGGACGCCGTACAGCGCGAACGGGTGGGGCGCTTTCTGGCTGACCTTGTGGCCTTCGATGCAATGCTGACACGGCATCTGACGGACGAAGAAGATCTCGTACTGCCGGTAGTGCTGAAACATCGGGTGGGTTGAGGCGT
This sequence comes from Rhodobacterales bacterium, assembly GCA_043720555.1. Lineage (GTDB taxonomy): Bacteria > Pseudomonadota > Alphaproteobacteria > Rhodobacterales > Rhodobacteraceae > JAAFHS01. The sequence goes on from JAYSSN010000232.1 coordinate 6,466, forward strand.
CCGGTCGCCGGATGCGCTGGCCCGCCGGGAGTTCACACACGCGCAGCGGCAAATGCGACCGAGATGAACGCGCCGCCGCGATTGCGATCGATGATGACGTTACCACCAAGCTGCTGGCCAATTGCCGTGATGATCTGCATGCCCAGACCTGCGTGCGGCATCGCCCCGGCGGGCGGCAGGCCCACGCCGTCGTCTGACAGATCAAGCCGCGCGCGATCATCGCCAAGGTCATGCAGGGCAAAGCGCGCAACGCCGGAGCGGCCGCCCGGAAACGCATGCTTGAACGCGTTTGTGGTGAATTCATCGACAAGCGTGCCGACCAGCCCCGCCTGCTTTGAGCTGACCGTCACCGGATCTGCCTCGGTCACGATCTGCACATTGTCGGGGGCCACTCCACCCAGATAGCTGGCCAGATTGCGCATGTAGTCGCTCAACGCGATCCGCGATCCGCTGACGGTCTTGTAGAGTTGTTCGTGCAGCATCGCGATGGTGTCGATGCGCCGTTCGATCTGGCCGACCGCTGCTGTGACATCGGGCGATTGCGCATGACGGCCTTGCAGCCGGACAAGCGATGCCGGTGATCGACCTCGCGGCGCAGAATATCGGCCGTGCGCAGCGCCCGGCGCAGATCAAGCTGGGCCATGACCTGACGGGCCAGTACCCGCAAAGTATCGCGCTGCAATGGCGTCAGAGTGCGCGGCCGGTAATCCAGCACGCAAAGCGTGCCCAAGGGCACACCAGCGTCGGACCGCAGCAACGCCCCGGCGTAAAACCGAAAGCCCGCGTCGCCACGACACATGGGATTGTCGGCCCTGCGCGGATCAGCAAGCGTATCAGGAATTTCGACAAAATCAGTGTCAAGGATCACATGCGCGCACAGCGAGGTATCGATCGGCGTTTCGCGCATGCCAAGCCCGACTTCGGCCTTGAACCACTGGCGGTCGGCGTCGATCAGGTTGACCACACAAATCGGGACTGCGGACAACTGCGACGCCAGTTGCACGACATCATCGAAAGTCTGCTGGCGGTCGGTGTCGAGAATGTCATAGGAAGAAAGCGCGCGCAGCCGTTCTGCCTGCCGTGGATGCAGTTCGGCCTTCATGAAATACCCCTAAAGTCACGCCGCCTGTCACGCTACAAGCGGCACTCATCCGGCTGCGCGCACCGGGTGCCTAAACGCCCAGACACCAGCGCATTATCGCCTTTTGTGCATGCAGACGGTTCTCGGCCTCATCGAAAATCACCGAGTGGGGCCCGTCCATCACGGCGGACGTTGCCTCGTCATTGCGGTGCGCAGGCAGGCAATGCATGAACAGCGCCTCGGGCTTGGCGTGGGCCATCAGCGCCTCGTTCACCTGATAGGGACGCAACTGGTTGTGGCGGCGTTCCTTCGCGGATTCCGGGTCGTGCATCGACACCCAGGTATCGGTGACCACCAGATCGGCACCGGTCACGGCCTGCACGGGATCACGGGTGATCTGGATGCGTGAGCCCCGGTCGCGGGCAAAGCCCACGAACGCGGGTTCCGGGTCCAGGGTTTCGGGACCCGTGAAGGTGAAATCAAAGCCGAACTGCCCTGCGGCGTGCAGAAACGAGCCACAGACGTTGTTGCCATCGCCGGCCCAGACCACCTTTTTGCCCGCAATCGGGCCGCGGTGCTCTTCATAGGTCATCACATCCGCCATGATCTGGCAGGGATGCGTGCGGTTGGTCAGGCCATTGATGACGGGGACGGTGGCGTGTTCGGCCATTTCCAGCAGGGTCGCCTCTTCAAAGGTGCGGATCATGATGAGGTCGACGTAGCGCGACAGCACACGGGCGGTGTCGGCGATGGTTTCCCCATGGCCAAGCTGCATTTCCTTGCCCGACAGGACCATGGTCTGTCCGCCCATCTGGCGCACGCCCACGTCAAAGCTGACACGGGTACGGGTGGAGGGTTTTTCAAAGATGAGCGCCACCATGTGGCCTGCCAGCGGCTGGTCATCATCGGGCGCGCCTTTGGGGCGGCCATTGCGGGCGGATTTCATCGCGTGGGCCGCGTTTATCATGGTGCGCAGATCAGCGGCGGCAGTTTTGTGGATATCGAGGAAGTGGGTCATCTGGTGTCTCTTTGTGGAGAGCGCCGGGGGTTTCACACCCCCGGACCCCCGTGGGATATTTCTAGACAGAAAATGCGGCGCAGCGCATGGCGGGGACAGGGGCACCGTTTTCACCCGGACCAACAGCGATGGCGCGGATGAAGCGGCGCGGGGCACACGTCTCATGCATGGCTGACGTCCGAGGCCGCCGCATCCAGTTTTTGCAGCGCCGCGTCGATGTCGTGATCGGGAATGTTGAGCGCGGGCAGCAGGCGGATCACGTTATCGGCAGCGGGCACCGTCAACAGGTGCTGGCCGTAAGCCGCCTTCACGACATCGGTATTCATCGCCTTGCACTTCAGGCCGAGGATCAGGCCCTGGCCGCGGACGGATTCAAACACTTCGTGGTGGCTTGCGACCAGTGCCTCCAGCCCCTGCCGGAAGCGCGCGCCTTTGCGGCTGACGTCCGCCAGGAAAGCGTCATCGGCGATAATCTCGACCACCTTCGCCCCGACCGCACAGCCCAGCGGGTTGCCGCCATAGGTAGAGCCATGCGTGCCCGCCACCATGCCTTGCGCCGCGTTTTCGGTGGCAAGCACCGCACCCAACGGAAAGCCGCCGCCGATGCCCTTGGCGACCATCATGATGTCGGGGGTCACGCCGGCCCATTCATGCGCAAACAGCCGCCCCGTGCGGCCCATGCCGCATTGCACCTCGTCAAAGATCAGCAGCGCGCCGGTGGTGTCGCACAGATCGCGCAGGCCCTTCAGGCATTGATCCGGCACGACACGGATTCCGCCTTCGCCCTGGATGGGTTCGATCAGCACGGCGGCCGTCCTGTCGGTGATGGCGGCACGGATCGCGTCGTGATCGGCCCAGTCCAGATGGGTGAAGCCGGGCATCAGCGGGCCGAAGCCCTTGACCATCTTTTCCGCCCCGGAAGCCGCAATGGCGGCCGTGGAGCGGCCATGGAAAGAGCCCGCAAAAGTGATGATCTCGGTCCGGGGATCGCCTTTATCGCTCCAGTACCTGCGGGTCATCTTGACCGCAAGCTCGCAGGCCTCGGTCCCTGAATTGGTGAAGAAGACCGTATCGGCAAAGGTTTTATCCACCAGCATGTCCGCCAGCCGTTCCTGTTCCGGAATGCGGTAGAGGTTGGACACATGCCACAGCTTTGCCGCCTGATCGGCGAGGGTTTGCACCAGCGCCGGGTGGGCATGGCCAAGCGCATTCACCGCGATGCCTGCACCCAGATCAAGGTAGCGGCTGCCGTCTTCCGCAGTCAGCCAAGAGCCTGCGCCATGCGTGAAGGCCAGCGGTGCACGGTTATAGGTGGGCAGGACAGCAGGGATCATGGGGTGCCTCGGTCAGTGGAAAGGCCATAGCCGTAGCGGCAGGCCGGGTGCAGGTCAATGTAGGGGGGGCAGAATGACGGCAGCCGCCGCCGGGCGCATCAGGTGCGTCGGCGTCGCTGCAGGCTGAA
>JAYSSN010000233.1:0-1582 GCA_043720555.1 Rhodobacterales bacterium
TTTCACCTTGCCGGACGGCTGGAACTGAACACCTGGGGTGGCCGGTCCCGCGTGCAGTTGCGTCTGGAAGATGCCGCCATTGCGACAAGTTGATTTTTCCTCTTGCGCTGTCCGGGCCGCTTGATTAGACACCGCCGCACTGAGAATGACACGTTTTGCGGCCCGTTCGTCTATCGGTTAGGACACCAGGTTTTCAACCTGGGAAGAGGGGTTCAACTCCCCTACGGGCTGCCATATTCCCCGTTTACCAGCGCCGCAGGACAAGCCCCCACCCGGAGCGGCCGCTGTTCGCGACCTTTGTTCAGCGCCGTCGCGGCACCGCCCCGGCTGCGCCTTAAACCGCCCTGCCCGTCCAGGCGCCTCACGCCGACCGCCTGTCGTCCCCCGCCGGGCAAGACATCTGCGCCCGGCCACGCCCGGCGCGCTTGGAGGCATACAGCGCCTCATCGGCATCGCATTGCATCCGCCCGGCGTCGGGCTCGGCATATTGTGTCGACATTGCTATTCCGATCGAGGCCGAGATCCGGCACGGCTGCCCGTCAAAGTCCACCGGCTGCGACAATTGCTCGATGATGCGCCGTGCCACCGCTTCCAGCCGTACCTGTTCGGTCATGGCGGGAAAGACCAGCACGAACTCATCTCCCCCGACCCGCGCCACGGTGTCAGCGGCCCGGGTCTCCCGCTCCAGCACCCGTGCGACATGGCGCAACACATGGTCCCCGGCGGCATGGCCCAGTGTGTCATTGACCGCCTTGAAGAAGTCGAGGTCGACATGCATCAGACCAAAGGCGCTCTGTCCCCGCGTCAACCCCTCCAGCACCTGTGACAAAGCGCGCCGGTTGCGCAGTCCGGTCAGCGTGTCGGTCAGGGCCTGCGCCTCGGCCATCTGCTTGTCGCCTTCCAGCCGCTGCGCCAGCCCGCGCAACGCCCCCATGGCCGCGGCCTTCGCCTCGACCAGATACATCATTTCAACCGCCAGATCGGTTGGCGCAAAGTCGCCGTCGGTCAGCGCATGAACGCGGACAGCGTCAATCACCCCGATGCCGAAGGACAGGTTGATCAGCACCCCCGAGCAGCCCTCCACCGCCAGCGCCAGCCCGCGAAACGCCATCGGCCGCGCCGTGCCGCGCAGCGACAGTTGCAGCTTTTCCCCGACATGGGCCCTGAGGTCGGCCATGCAGGCAATGCCGGCAGGGCGCCGCAGGTCAAAAGCATCAAACAGCGACCGGCCCAGCACTCCCGGCCCGTCCGTCAGCTTGGCCAGCGTCGGCCCGCGACCGGTGATCCGGCCATCCGGGGCCAGCAACAGATGCAGCGGCATCAACTTGTCGAGCGCGGTCCTTGGCAAGGCAGCAACCTGGGTCAATGGCGTCACCATTCAATTCACCGCCATGCCAAGACTGAAGGGCCGCGCCTCATTGAACGCCTGATCGGCGATCTGGATCGAGATCACCTCGGCGCCACTGTCGGCATCCGTCGTGTCCAGCATGACGAGGGCGCCATAGTCATCGGCCATCGCCCGCAGCAGCCCCACCAGAATATGCCCAACCCCTTGCAGGGATGCCGCACAGCGCAAGGTGAA
>JAYSSN010000234.1:0-9998 GCA_043720555.1 Rhodobacterales bacterium
GTAGAACCGCAGGTAGGCCGACCACAGGGCGCCAAACGCATCACGGTGATCGGCGGCAAGGTCGGTGATGGTGCTGGTCATGGTTGTCCCCCGTGTCCCGCCGGGATGTAGCAGCCATGCGCGCCCGTGTGGAGGGTGGATCGTCAGACCAGATCGACCCAGATCGCATGGTGATCCGATGCGGCATGAACCTTGCGCACCAGCTCGGGGTAGACCGGCCAGCGGACCGGGCGCGACCCCGGCCACGCACCCATGCGAAACAGACCCGCCCCGCTGATGCGGGCAAACAACGCAGGCGTCAGCACGATGTAGTCGATCTTGTCACCATCGTTGCCAAGGCCGTAGGTGCCCTTGCCCGCAAACACTCCGGTATCAAAGGCGGGATGGTCCGATACATCGCGCAGATCGCCGGACAAAAGAGGTGCCAGCGGATTTGCCCCCGGCGTGTCGTTCAGATCGCCCATCACGGCGATGTTGTTGAACCCTTCGGCCCGCAGACGCGCGACATAGCCCGCAATTGCGGTTGCTTGCGCGCGGCGGCGTCTGTTGTTGGCGGCAGAATCGCCGTAACCCTTGCTTTTCAGGTGGTTGACCAGCACCCAGATCACCTCGCCCGCCGAGGTCGTCACTGCATATTCCGGGCAGTCGCGGCTGAAGATCGGGCTGGCTGCGGCCCCGTCGGCCACGTGGCTGCGCATCGCTCCGATGTCAAAGCCCGCCTTTGTCATCAGCCCGACGTCGATGCCGCGGGTATCATTGCCGTCGATCAGCATGATGTTGGGGTAGGGCTGTGCGCCAACCATGTTCAGGATCTGGTCGCTGAAATGCGTCAGGGCGATCCGGTCTTCGGCCTCGATCACCGCAAGGATATCGGCGTTCACATCGCGGATCACGCGGCCTGTGTTCAGCATGGCGGTTTCGTTCACCGCCGACCGGCGCAGCTCGATCCAGCCGATCCAGTCATCCCGTCCATTGGCCGTGATCTGCGGCCCGCTCTGGCGGCGGGTGATCAGCGCACCCCGGTTGCGGCGCAGCATCACATAGGGGCCGGTATCGGCATTGCGCAGGCCAAGATCGGTCAGCAGTTGCAGGATGCGGATCTTGTCGGCGGCGGTGTAGGCCGCTTTTTCCAGCAGATCGGTCAGTTCCGTGACCGCGTCCAGCACCGGGCGGCCATCCTCCCAGTCGTCAAGGTTCATGATGGCCGCGCGATTGAACAGGTTTTCGACGTTGAAACTGGCAAGGCGCATGGCGCGCTCCTTTGGTGGGTCACCAAAGATTAACACCGGTGTTTGTGATGCGTGCGTGATCTTTTCGTGAAAAGCGCTGTCAGGCCGGGCGCGGGCGCAGAATCGCCAGCCAGATCAACGCCGCCCCCGCCAGTATCAGGAACGGCGCCATCGCAAGGGTCACCGCGTTCCAGCCTTCGACAACCGTGCCGCCCGAGCAGTTCATCAACCCACCCGATGACAGCGAGGCAAGTGTGACGCCGCCAAACACGATCAGATCATTCAGACCCTGCATCCGGCCCCGTTCGGCAGGCGAGTGGCTGGCCGTCAGCATCGCGGTGGCGCCGATGAAGCCGAAGTTCCAGCCAAGACCCAGCAGGACCAGCGCGACAAAGAAATTCATCAGATCAACGCCGGCAAAGGCAACTGCGCCCGACGCGGTCAGGATCAGCAACCCGATCCCCACGATCCGTTCCGCCCCAAACCGCGCGATCAGATGGCCGGTGAAAAAGCTGGGCGCATACATGGCCAGTACATGGAACATCACCACGTCTGCTGCATTGCCCTTGGTAAAGCCGCAGCCCACGACGGCGATGGGCGAGGATGTCATCATCAGGTTCATCAACGCATAGCTGACCGTGGCGCAAATGACTGCGACAGCGATGCGCGGTGTCATCAGCAACTCCATCCGGCCGCGGCCCCGCGCCTCGCCTGCGACGGGTGCGGGCGGGCGGGGCGAATGCAGAAAGGCAAACAGGAACACGCCCAGCCCGTTCAGTGCGATGACGGTCAGGTAGGTGCCAAGAAACGGGATCACCATCGCCTCGGCTGTCAGCTTCACCAGTTGCGGGCCGATCACGGCCGACAGCAGGCCGCCCGCCATCACATAGGAAATCGCCTTGGGACGGTACGCATCGGATGCGGCATCGGTTGCGGCAAAGCGGAAAAAACCCTGCGCCGACATGTAGGTGCCGGTGAATAGCGCGCCGATGACGAACAGGATGAAGGATTGGCTGTAAAGCCCGTACGCGCTGATCGCCGCACCAAGCGCGCCGCCGATGGTGCCGGCCACAAACCCCGCGCGCCGCCCAAATCCGGACATGAACGCCGACAGCGGCGTGGCCGTCAGCATCGAGCCCAGCACCAGCGCCGTGATCGGAAGGGTGGCCCAGCAGGGGTTGGGGGCAAGCGATGTGCCCGCCAGGCCCGCCACGATGAACATCATCGGCAGTTGCGCACCCATGACTGCCTGTGCTGCGACCAGCACCATGACGTTGCGGCGCGCCAGACGGTCATCGTGCAGGGGGGGGACAGTTGTCGTCATGCCGCAAGGGTTAGGCCGCACCTGCGGGAGCTACAAGTACCAAAGGCGTACCCGAAACAATTGCCTCAACCGGGGTTTTCCATTGTCTGACTACTCACGCCCGGGTCCGGCGATGGGTTACGGAATAATGCGGGTGTACTTCACCCCGCCCAGCGTTGCGCCCGCGATCAGACCCTGCTGGCCGAACACCAGCGCGACCACGGGGCTCAGCTCGGTGGTTTCCTTGCCGATGCTCGCCCCTTGTTCGGGGGTGGCGTAGCGCACGGTGGCATCGGCTGCCCAACCCTGCGAACGGCGGAACGTGGCAAGCGCATCTTCGGTCATGAAGAACAGCGCATGGGCATACTGCTGCGCGCCGATCTGCAGCCCGATGGTGGCTTTGGCCGCGGAATAATAGTCCACCGTCACATCCCGCACCCGCAGCGCGCCGCGCCCGTAAGAGCCGCCAATGCCAAAACCCGCTTCGGTAATCAGCGGCATGTACAAAACACCCGCAGCCCGTGTCGCCAGATCACGGGTGCCGGGGTATTGGGTGTTCAGGAAATCGCGCGTGGCATCGACCCGCGCGTCAATGCGCTGCGATCCGTCGCTGCCGATCCCGTTGCCACAGGCTGCAAGGGCAAGCGCCCCGCTGCCAATCAGAAATGCACGCCGTGAATGGGTTGCCATGGTCCGCCCTTTTTGCCTCTGCCAGGGCCTCTTGAGGGCCCTTCTGCGATCAGGTTAGCCCGGTTTCACAATCTTGTCACGCGTGGCGCACCGGGTGGGCCGGGCTTTGCCGACGCTTTTTTCTGTGGCGGTGGTAACGCCGGGACCGGATATTTGGGCAAAGGTGAAAGGGCGGTCAGTTGCGGGATTTCAGGTGGCGGGCGACGCGGGGGGCGAAATAGGTCAGGATGCCGTCGCAACCTGCGCGTTTGAAGCCGACCAGGCTTTCGATCATGGCGCGGTCGCCGTCGATCCAGCCGTTGGCGGATGCCGCCATGATCATCGCGTATTCGCCTGACACCTGGTAGGCAAAGGTCGGCGCGCCAAAGGCGTCTTTCACCCGGCGGCAGATATCAAGGTAGGGCATGCCGGGTTTGACCATGACCATATCCGCGCCCTCGCGCAGATCACGCTCCACCAGGCGCAGCGCCTCGTCCGAATTGCCAGGATGCATCTGGTAGGTCAGCTTGTCGCCCTTCAGCGCGCCTGTCGCCCCGACCGCATCACGAAACGGGCCGTAGAACGCGCTGGCATATTTCGCGGCATAGGACAGGATCGCCACGTCCTTGTGGCCCGCCGTCTCGAGTGCTGCGCGCATCGCCCCGATGCGGCCATCCATCATGTCGGAAGGACCAAGGATGTCGGCCCCCGCCTCGGCCTGCGCGAGCGTCATCCGGACCAGCGCCTCAAGCGTCTCGTCGTTCAGGATCACCCCATCGCGCACCAGGCCATCGTGGCCGTGCGCATTGTAGGGATCAAGGGCGACATCGGTCATCACCGCAATATCCGGCACCGCAGCCTTTATTGCGCGGATCGCGCGGTTGGTCAGGTTTTCGGGGTTCCACGCCTCGGCACAGTCAACGGTTTTCAGGGCGGGTCCGGTGTAGGGAAACAGACAGATCGCGGGAATGCCCAGCGCTGCCGCGTCCTCTGCGGCCTTCACCACCAGATCGATGCTCAACCGGCTGACGCCGGGCATCGAGGCGATGGGCTCGCTGACGCCTTCGCCATCGCGCACGAAAACCGGCCAGATCAGATCGCCCACGCCCAGTGTCACCTCTTGCGACAGCGCGCGCAGCGCGGGGGTGCGGCGCAGGCGGCGGAAGCGCGCGGCCGGAAAGTTGGCAGAGATTGGGCGCATCGGCGTGCCTTTCCGGTTGGCAGGGGCTTGCGAAGTTCTGCCTTGCCTGCCATGGAAAGAGCCGCGCCTCAAGTCCAAGGATGGCGCGCCTTGCAAGGAGCCGGTCGGTTGGAGTGGTACGAGACGCTTTTTGAAGTGATCGACATGCGGTCCTTCTCGAATCTCTGGTACTGGATCGGGCTTGCAGTCTTGTGGTCTTCGGCCAGCCATTGGATTTTGGGTGTGCCGTTCGATATGGTGGTCCGGGCGCGGCGCAACGTCGGCGACATGACCGCGGACATGGAGACGCTGGCCCATATCAACGTCAAACGGCTGCTTTACATCGCACGCACGGCGGGGACAGTTCTGGTGGCTTTTGTGACGTTTGTTCTGACGTTTCTGCTGCTGCTCGCCTTCATGTACAACATCGAGTTTGCGCAGGCCGTGTTCTTCATGGCCTTTCCGATGACCATCGTCGGCCTGGTATCGTTGCGCACCGCCCGCATCATCGAGGCCGAGGACAGTCGCGGAGAAGTGCTGATCCGCCGGATCATGCGGTGCCGGATGACGGTGCAGGGGATTGGCATGCTGTCGATCCTGGCGACCTCGCTGTTCGGCATGCACCAGAACCTGAACATCGGCGTTCTGGGCGGGTGAGCGCGCCCTTGACGCAGGCTGTTGGCCGGGTAAGTCACGCAGCATCATGACACGCAGCACACCGATCATATTGGGCGGCGCCCCCGAAGGCTTTGATGCCCGCCTGCTGGCGCGCGAACTGGCACGCGGCAGCGCGGTCATCCACATCGCACGCGATGACAAGCGGGCTGCGGCGATGCGTGCGGCACTGGCGGTCACGGCTCCTGCGGTGATCGTGATCGACCTGCCCGCGTGGGATTGCCTGCCGTATGACCGCATGTCGCCCAACCCGGTCATATCCGCGCGCCGGATGGCGACGCTTGCGGCATTGGCCCAAGGGGCGATTCCCGGCACGTTCGTCTTGCTGACCACGCTGTCGGCGGCGATGCAGCGGGTGCCCGCGCGCGACGTGCTGCGGGCCGCTGCCTTCAGCGCGCGGGTCGGCGACCGGTGCGATGTCGAGGCGCTGAAGCAATTTCTGGGGCGGATGGGATTCTCGCCGGTGTCCACCGTGGCCGAACCGGGGGATTTTGCGATTCGGGGCGGGATCATCGATCTTTGGCCACCGGGCGAGCGCGGGCCGGTGCGGCTCGATTTCTTTGGCGATGTGCTGGATGGTGCGCGGCGCTTTGATCCGGAAACGCAGCGGACGGTGGAAAAGCTGACCGCCATCGAATTTGCCCCGATGTCCGAAGTCATTCTGGATCCGGCGGCGATCACGCGGTTCCGGCAAAGCTATCGCGCCGAATTTGGCGCGGGTGGGTCGGATGATCCGCTGTACGAGGCGGTGAGTGCCGGGCGCAAGCATCAGGGGATGGAACATTGGCTGCCGTTCTTTCATGCCCGGCTTGAGACGGTTTTCGACTATCTGCCCGATGCGTCCGTGATGCTGGATGATGCGGTGACGCCCGCGCGCCTGTCGCGCTGGGAAGGCATCGCCGATCAGTATGATGCCCGACGCGAGGCGATGTCAGCACGGGGTCGGCTGGATACGGTTTACAAGCCGGTCGAGCCGGGTTTGCTGTATCTGGACGAAGCGGCCTGGGAAGCGGCCGTGATCGGGCACCGGGTGGTGCAGCTGTCGCCACTGCCGCAGTCACCGGGGCCGGGGGTGTTGGACGCGCAGGGGCGGATCGGACGCAGCTTTGCTCCCGAACGGCAGCAGGAAAAAGTAAGTCTTTTTGGTGCCTTGTCTGATCATATTCGTGTTTTACTTCAAGAACGCCAGGTGGTGATTGCCAGCTGGTCCGACGGCGCGCGCGAACGGCTGACGGGGCTACTGGCGGATCAGGGCGTTACTGGTGCCCACGCGGTGCGCGATTTCCGCGAGGTTCCCGATGGCAAGGGCGGCCTGTTCCTGATGGTCTGGGCGTTGGAGGCGGGCTTTACCGCGCCGGGGCTGGCCGTACTCTCGGAACAGGACGTGCTGGGCGACCGGCTGGTGTCGAAACCCAAAAAACGCCGCAAGGCCGAGAATTTCCTGCGTGAGGTCGATACCCTGACCCCCGGCGATCTGGTGGTGCATGTCGAACACGGCGTCGGGCGCTATCTCGGGCTTGAGACGATCAAGGCCCTGGGCGCGCCACACGCCTGCGTCGCACTGGAGTATGCCGAAAACGCAAAGCTGTACCTTCCCGTTGAAAACATTGAACTTTTGTCGCGCTATGGGCATGAGGAGGGCGTGCTTGACCGGCTTGGTGGCGGGGCCTGGCAAGCCAAGAAGGCGAAACTCAAGGAACGCATCCGCGAGATTGCCGACCGCCTGATGCGGATCGCTGCCGAACGCGCCTTGCGGACCGCACCGATCTTTGAAGCCCCCCACAGCATCTGGGAGGCGTTTGCCGCGCGCTTCCCCTATCAGGAAACCGACGATCAGCTGTCGGCGATCGGCGATGTCATCGCTGATCTGGAAAAAGGCAGCCCGATGGACCGCCTGATCGTGGGCGATGTCGGCTTTGGCAAAACCGAAGTTGCGATGCGCGCGGCCTTTGTTGCCGCGCTGTCGGGGCGGCAGGTGGCGGTGGTCTGCCCCACGACGCTGCTGGCGCGGCAGCACTATCGCAGCTTTGCCGAACGGTTCCGGGGCTTTCCGATCAACGTCAAACCGCTATCGCGCTTTGTCGGCACCAAGGATGCGAATGCCACGCGCGAAGGTCTGACGGATGGCACCGTCGACATTTGCATCGGCACACATGCGCTGCTGGCCAAAGGAATACGCTTTCGGCACCTCGGCCTGCTTGTCATTGATGAAGAACAACATTTCGGCGTGCAACATAAGGAGCGGCTCAAGGAAATGCGCAGTGAGGTGCATGTGCTGACCCTGACGGCCACGCCGATTCCGCGCACCTTGCAGTTGTCCCTGACCGGCGTGCGCGATCTGTCGATCATCGCCACTCCGCCGGTGGACCGCCTGGCAATCCGCACCTACATCAGCGAGTTCGACACCGTGACAATCCGCGAGGCGCTGATCCGCGAGCGCTTCCGCGGCGGGCAGTCGTTCTATGTGGTCCCCCGCATCAGCGATCTGCACGAGATCGAGGATTTCCTGAAAACCCAGGTGCCCGAGGTCAGCTACACTATCGCCCACGGCCAGATGGCGGCGGGTGAGCTTGATGAGCGTATGAACGCCTTTTACGACGGCAAGTATGATGTGCTGCTGGCGACGACGATCGTGGAGTCGGGACTGGATATTCCCACGGCCAACACCATGATCATCCACCGGGCCGATATGTTCGGGCTGAGCCAGCTCTATCAGATCCGGGGCCGGGTGGGGCGCGCCAAGACGCGGGCCTATTGTTATCTCACGACCAAACCCCGCGCGCCGCTGACACCGCAGGCGGCAAAACGGCTGCGTCTGCTGGGCAGCCTTGATTCGCTGGGAGCGGGCTTCAACCTTGCGTCGCACGACCTTGATCTGCGGGGTGCCGGCAACCTGCTGGGCGAAGAACAGTCCGGCCATATCAAGGAAGTGGGGTACGAGCTGTACCAGCAGATGCTGGAAGAAACGATTGCCAAGATCCGCTCGGGCGAGATCGGCGGTCTGGCGCCGCTCGATGACCAGTGGGCGCCAACGATCAATCTGGGCGTGCCGGTTCTGATCCCCGAGGATTACGTGGTGGATCTGGACGTGCGCCTGGGCCTGTATCGCCGCCTGTCATCACTGAGCACGAAGGTAGAGCTTGAGGGTTTCGCGGCCGAACTGATCGACCGGTTTGGTGCGTTGCCCAAGGAAGTGAACACGCTGCTGCTGATCGTGCGGATCAAGGCGATGTGCAAACGGGCCGGTATTGCGCGGCTGGACGCAGGCCCGCGCGGCGCGACAGTGATGTTTCACAACGACAAATTTGCCAACCCGGCGGGGCTGGTGGATTTCATCAAGGCCCAGGGGGCAGCGGCCAAAGTGCAGGGCAACAAGATTGTGCTCAGCCGCGACTGGAAGACAGAGGCCGACCGCATCAAGGGCGGCTACGCAATTGCCAAGGATCTGGCGGAACAAATCGTGCGACCGGGCAAGACTGCACCGGCGAAGTAGGGGGGTCGCGGCGCGCCCTGCCGCGACCCTCAGTACGTCGGTGGCCGTGCCACGATCGGGGCCTTGCCGCCCGAACGTTTCAGATCGGCCTCGCCGTCGCGCACGCCCGCGGATTTTGCGGCCATCTGCAAAGCGGTCACTTGGGACACCGGTTTGTTGGGGTTGTGCTGCGGCGTGACGCCAGCCATCTTGCCCAGGTCATAGACCATGTTCATCGCACTCATCTGCCATGCGGGCTGCACGCCCGTACCCACCCAGCAGCGGCACAGGAAGTAGTGTTCGACCGCAGCCATCATGGCGTCATCGGCATCAATCAGATGTGCGGGCCAGATCGAGATCGCAGGATTGCCGTTCCAGCCGGCATTGCGCACCTGATAAAGGTCTGATTTCAGCTTGCACGACAGTTGCGGGTCAGTCAGCGGCGCGCGGTAGGCCCGCCATGCGGCCAGAAGCTGGTTCAGTCGCGCGGTTTGTTCTTCAATGGTCGGCATGAAACCTCTCCGTCTATGGTCACGTGAAAATCGGCACCGTTGATGAATGCCGTCAGGGTCGCACAACGCCCGAAAATTTCAAGTCCGGAATTCCCCGGGGCCGCAGGCCTGCCTGACGCGCGCGCACTGCGCTAGCCGCTACTGCGTGCGCTTTTGGCCCGCAAGCAACCATCCCGCAAGGATGACGACGGCAAGCTCCAGTGTAAATGTCCAGTGCGCCATGAACGACAAGACCCAGTTTGCCTGCGTCGCGGGCACGGTCACGAATTGATGAAGATCGTCCGAAAGGGGCCACAGCCACATGATCCCGCCGCCAATGGTATCAAGCATGATGTGGATCAGCACCGAGACGACAAAGATCACGCCGGCGACGCGCGCCCTGCCGCGCAGAAACGGCAGTGTCAGGGCAGCAACGATGATCCAGAAGCCGGGCGCATGTACCCAATAGCGATGATGGTGAACCGTGCGATCATCGACGAACAGAAACCAGATCATGTCAAAGTCGGGAAACACCGACCCGATCAGGGCCGCCACCATCAGCAGCCCGGACTTTTGCCCCGCTGCGCGCGCAGTGATGTATCCAACGGGTAAATGGCCAATCAGCATCAACTGCCCGCAAGTTCGGTCATCACCTGTTCCCACAGGTGCGGCGGCTGTGCGCCCGACAGCACGTATTGGTTGGCGATCACAAAGGTCGGCACCGCGTTCACGCCCCGTTCGCGGGCATGCGCATCACGGGCGCGCAGATCGTCCACGTCGGCATCGCCGGCCAGCAGCCGGGCGACCATGGCGCGGTCCAGCCCGCAGTCCCCCGCAATATCGGCCAGCGTTTCCACATCACCAATATCCCGCCCGTCACGCCAGTAGGCGCGGAACATCGCGCTGACCATGGCGGTCTGCTTGGCCTCCAGCCCGGCCCAATGGATCAGGCGGTGCGCGTTCAGCGTGTTGGGCACGC
>JAYSSN010000235.1:0-9959 GCA_043720555.1 Rhodobacterales bacterium
GGCAGCGAGCCCAGATGCGACAGGCCCTGCACATCGGCGTCGGTGTAAAGCGGCTTGACTGCAATCCCCTCCAGCGTCTCCCAGATCAGGCTGTCGGGATCGGTCCCTTTCAGTTCTTTTGCCGCGCGCGCACGCCATGCCGCCAAGTCATCGGTCATCGTCTGTCCTTCCACTGCGTCGCCGAAGCCCTATATTGTACGTTGCCGGAGGTGCCATGAAACTGCTTCATATTCTTTTCGTTGCCAGTCTGTTGCCCATGGCCGCCACGGCCCAGTCCGTCGCCGCCACCCAAAGCATCGCTGAGGCCGCAAGCGGGCCGGTTGCTGCGGCGGATGTCGTGCTGGCTGATCTGTTATACATCAACCGCGCGGTCATCGTCTTTGCCGACAGCCCGAACGACCCCAATTTTGTCCGCCAGATGGAGCTGTTGGCCGGCGACCCCGCGACCCTTGCTGACCGCGACGCGCTTGTCATCACCGACACCGATCCAGCCGCCCGGTCCGAAGTGCGCCGGAAATTCCGCCCGCGTGGCTTTTCGCTGGTGTTGATGGAAAAAGACGGCACCGCCGTGATCCGCAAACCCCTGCCCTGGGACTTGCGCGAGATATCGAACGCCATCGACAAGTTCCCCCTGCGCCGGCAAGAGGTGCTGGAACGCAATCCGGCGGGGCGGTAGGTCACTCAAACTCCATGATCACGTCGTCCACCTTCAGGCTGGCCCCCGCAACCGCCTTGATCGCCTTGACCACGCCACGGCGTTCGGCCTTCAGGATGTTTTCCATCTTCATCGCCTCGACCGTGGCCAGCGCCTGCCCCTCCTGCACCTCGTCGCCGACGGCCACGTTGATGCGCACGATCAGCCCCGGCATCGGGCACAAAAGGAAGCGCGAGGTATCGGGTGGCGCTTTTTCCGGCATCAGTGCGGCCAGCGCGGCCTGACGCGGGGTGCGCACAAACACCTTCATGTCCGCCCCCCGGTGGCGCAGGCGGAACCCCATGGGGATTTTTCCGACCTTCATGACCAGTGGCGCCCCATCCACAGACAACCGCGCCAAGGGCTGGCCCGGCGTCCAGTCGCTTTCCACACGCACCGTCCCGCCATCGGCAAAACGCACCGTCGATCCCGCCGGATCGGCCGCAATCGTCACTGCATGGTCCGCGCCCGCCAGCGCCACGACCCAGTCATCGCCGACCCGCCGTGTGTGGTTGTCCATCGTGCCCGAAATGCGCGTCCGCCGGATTTCCGCCACCCGGTTCATCGCCGCCGCCGCAGCCGCGACCCGCCGCAACACAACATCGTCAAGCACAGCCCCCTGAAAGCCATCGGGGTATTCCTCGGCAATGAAGGCGGTCGTGATGTTGCCCGCCACAAAACGCGGATGGTCCATCACGGCGGCCACGAACGGCAGGTTATGCCCGATCCCTTCCACCTCGAACGTGTCCAAAGCGATGCGCATCTCATCGATCGCCGTCGCCCGGTCCAGTCCCCAGGTGCACAGCTTGGCGATCATCGGGTCATAGAACATGCTGATCTCGCCGCCCTCAAACACACCTGTGTCATTGCGCACGATGCCCGTGGCGGTCGCCTCTTCGACCGGCGGACGATACCGCGTCAACCGCCCGATCGAGGGCAGAAAGTTGCGATAAGGGTCTTCGGCATACAATCGGCTTTCCATCGCCCAGCCATTGATCTTCAGGTCCGCCTGCACGAACGGCAAGGCCTCGCCCGCCGCCACCCGGATCATCTGCTCGACAAGGTCAACCCCGGTAATCAGTTCGGTCACCGGATGTTCCACCTGCAAGCGGGTGTTCATTTCCAGAAAATAGAACTTGCGGTCACCGTCCACGATGAACTCCACCGTGCCCGCCGAAGTATAGCCCACGGCCTTCGCGAGGGCGCAGGCCTGTTCGCCCATGGCTTGCCGCGTCGCGGGGTCAAGGAACGGCGACGGGGCCTCTTCGATCACCTTCTGGTTGCGCCGCTGGATGCTGCATTCACGCTCATGCAGATAGACGCAGTTGCCGTGGCTGTCGGCCAGCACCTGAATTTCGATATGCCGGGGTTGGGTCACGAATTTCTCGATGAAAATCCGGTCGTCGCCAAACGATGCCGCTGCCTCGTTCTTGGATGACTGAAACCCCTCGCGCGCCTCGGCATCATTGCCCGCGATGCGCATCCCTTTGCCGCCGCCGCCCGCGCTGGCCTTGATCATGACCGGATAGCCGATCTGCGTGGCGATCTTGACGGCCTCATCGGCATCCGCGATCAGCCCCATATGGCCCGGCACAGTGGACACGCCCGCCGCCATCGCCAGTTTTTTTGACGTGATCTTGTCGCCCATCGCCTCGATCGCGGGTGACGGTGGCCCGATGAACACCACACCTGCGGCCTCAAGCGCCGCCGCGAAGGCGCGGTTTTCCGACAGGAAGCCGTAGCCCGGATGCACGGCCTGCGCGCCCGAGGCCTTCACCGCCGCCATGATCTTGTCGATCACGATATAAGACTGCGCCGCCGGTGATGGCCCGATATGAACCGCCTCATCCGCCATCTTGACGTGCAGCGCGTTGCGGTCTGCGTCGGCGTAAACCGCCACCGTCCTGATCCCCATCTTCCGCGCCGTCTTGATGACGCGGCACGCGATTTCGCCCCGGTTGGCAATCAGGATCTTGTCGAACATCATCTGGTCCTTGAATGCGAAGAACCACCCGGACAAAGTCCCGGATGGTTCTTGTAACGTTGAAACCGCCCGCAGGCGTTCAGTTCAGTTGTATTGTCAGCACTGCAACGTGCCGGGGATGTAGCAGGTCGCTGCACCACCAAGCGCGCCAAGGGCCGCACCGGCGATAAGATTTTCATCCATCGCATCTGCGAGGGCGGCACCGGCAAGCGCGCCGCCGACACCACGGGTTGCGGGGTCCTGCATACAGCCCGCCAAAGTGGTGGCAGCCAGTGCAAGAAGAAGAAGGAAATTGAATCGCATCTGTTCGTGCCTCGTTGTTTTGTTTTTATTGGTTCGATTATGACAAGAAACGTGCGGGCAGGGAAGCGATTTTCCTGCACCGTCATCGCCACGGCACCGCGGCGCGCCCGCGTGGCCATAAAAATTGGCCTGATCCTCGCAGGATCAGGCCAGTGGATAGGGGAAGGGTAACGGTCTGGACAGATCGGACCGCGCGTCGCAGGCGCACAATCCACACCAGTACTTTGCCCGCCCGCATGGTCGCGCGCAAAGAGTTTCCGCGGTCGGCACATTCGATGCGCAAAGGCTTGCCGGAAACGGCTGACGGGCGGCGGAAACATGCCTAATCCTCGTCCTCGTCGTCCCAGTCATAGACCGGCGCATCCTTGGCGAACACCGCCGGAAATGCCGCTTCTGCGCGCTGTGGGTCGATCCTGAGCAGCGCGTCATAACTTTCGGGGTCGAACGGGTCTTCGGCGGGCACCACTTCGCGGCCGAACAACCACGAGAGGCGCCCGGCGTCCAGATTGCCCCGCTCGAACGGCGCATCGCCAAACTGCGCCCACAGGGCTGCCATGAAACCTTCGTCGGCCTTGCGATCCACCAGCTTGCGGTCGCGGAAACGTTCGCGTTTCACCAGCTTGGCCGGGCCGGTTTTCATGTTGGCGCGGCGGATGACGAACTGGAAATCAGTGCCCGGCAGGCGGCCGGGAAAGCCGCGGTGCTTTATCATGTCAGCCTCCGGAGGGTGGCGGACACGCACAGGCCCGACTGTGTTGCAGACAGAAAAAGGGCGGGCCGGGGCAACGCCCCGTTGGCCCGCCCGTTCAGATTACTTGTACTTGCCCGTGTAGGTCGGCTCGACCGTAACGGCGGGCTCGTCCACGTAAACAATTTCTTCCTGCTTTGGCGCGCAAGCCGCTGCAAAAGCAACAAGGCCCAGTGCCAAAACGATACGCGTGCTCTTCGACATCCTCTACTCCTTAGTTCTTCTTGAAAGGCGTCGGGGCCAACATGACCCCCCGGCCCCATGTGCGAGGTTAAGGCCGCTTGGGTTCGGCCTGTGCGCAGCATAGCGGATGGACGGTGCGTTTGACACGACAACATCGCCAAACCTTTGCCCTGTGACTCGGAAGCCGCAATCACCCACGCAGATGAAGGACGCCTCGCAACATATTGTGGAATCATCAGTAAACCTCCCAGATACAGGCCCCGTCCTCGATGCGGAACGCCTCGAAAAACTGCACGGTATCAGGCGAACTCTCGCCGAACGGCAGGGCTTTTTCCGACATGGAAATGACGACCTGCTGCGGCACCGGCCCGAAATCGGTCACCCGCGCCAGCGCATAGGCCACGCACAGCGCCTGCATGTCGGCGACGGCCGTGTCAAAACCCACCGCCCCTCCGGCGCGGATTTCTGGGGCAACAAAGCGGAACCGCAGCGTCAGGCCCTGACTACCGGGTGCGTTCCAGACCACATCCTGCAAGGTCACGGGCTGGCCCGACGGCACCGGGATCAGCGCATCATCGCCCGCCGCTGCCAGATCGCCTTCCTCCACCACTTCCATCCCTGTGTCGCCCCCCTGCTCTATCCCCCGCCCCCGCCGCCATCACAACGGAATATTGTCGTGCTTCTTCCATGGATTACTGAGTTTTTTCGTGCGCAGGCTGGCGAACGCCCGCGCCACCCGCCGGCGCGTCGAATGCGGCATGATGACCTCGTCAATGAAGCCCCGCTCCGCTGCCACAAAGGGGTTGGCAAAGCGGTCCTCATATTCTCTGGTGCGCGCAGCAATCTTGCCCGCATCCCCCAACTCGCTGCGATACAAGATCTCGGTCGCGCCGCGTGCCCCCATCACCGCCACTTCTGCCGTGGGCCAGGCATAGTTGAAATCCCCCCGCAAGTGCTTGGACGACATCACAACATAGGCCCCGCCATAGGTCTTGCGCGTGACCACCGTCACCTTGGGAACCGTCGCCTCGCCATAGGCAAACAGCAGCTTGGCCCCATGCTTGATGACGCCGCCCAGTTCCTGTTGCACCCCCGGCAAGAACCCCGGCACATCCACGAATGTCAGGATCGGAATTTCAAACGCATCGCAAAACCGCACGAACCGCGCGGCCTTGCGGCTTGAATCAATGTCAAGGCACCCCGCGAGCACCATCGGCTGGTTGGCCACCACGCCCACGGTCTGCCCCTCAAGCCGGATGAATCCGGTGATGATGTTGCCCGCAAAATCGCGCTGGATTTCAAAGAAATCCCCTTCATCCGCAACTTTCTGGATCAGTTCCTTCATGTCATAGGGCTGGTTGGGGTTGTCCGGGATCAGCGTATCAAGGCTCATCTCGATGCGCCCCGGATCATCGAAGAACGGCCGCACCGGCGCCTTTTCCCGGTTGTTCAACGGCAGAAAATCAATCAGCCGCCGTGCTTCGGCCAGCAGCTCGACGTCGTTCTCAAACGCTCCGTCCGCCACCGACGATTTGCGCGTATGCGTCACAGCCCCGCCCAGTTCCTCTGCGCTGACCACTTCATTCGTCACCGTCTTGACCACGTCAGGCCCGGTCACGAACATGTAACTGCTGTCTTTCACCATAAAGATGAAATCCGTCATCGCCGGGCTGTAAACCGCCCCCCCCGCACATGGCCCCATGATCAGGCTGATCTGCGGCACCACACCGGATGCCAGGATATTGCGCTGAAAGATCTCGCCGTACGCCGCCAGCGACCCCACGCCTTCCTGAATCCGGGCCCCCCCAGAGTCGCACATGCCGATCACCGGCGCGCCATTCTGAATCGCCATATCCATGATCTTGCAGATCTTCGCCCCATGCGTCTCGGACACAGACCCGCCGAACACCGTGAAATCCTGCGCAAAGACATAGACCATGCGCCCGTTGATCGTGCCCCAGCCGGTGACCACCCCATCACCCGGCATTCTGGTGCCCGCCATCCCGAAATCGACCGCGCGGTGGACCACGAACATGTCGAACTCTTCAAACGATCCTTCGTCGAGCAAAAGCTCGATCCGCTCGCGCGCCGTCAGCTTGCCCTTGGCATGCTGCGCCTCGATCCGCCCCACGCCGCCGCCCAGCCGCGCCGTCTCGCGCCGCGCCTCAAGCTCGCCCAGAATGTCGTGCATGGTTGCCCCCCCGTTTGGCCATCAGCGTAACGGGATTGTGGCGGGGGTTCAAACGGGATTGCCAGCCGCCGCCCGCACGAACCCGCGTACCTCCCGCAGCTATCAGACGGCACACCGCATCGCGCACAGCCAGGTGTCCGCCGCCGGGCTGAAAACGATCCACGAGGCAATCACCCGTGCCGTTTTTCAGCGTCTTTTCGGTGTTCTGCCTGAATGAACCCCTCACCCTGAACCACGCCGTGGGCATTGGCTTCATCGCCTGTGGCGCCGTCTTCATCTTTCGCAAATGGCGCTGACACCGGTTTTCTCTTTGCCCAACGACTCATCCTGACGCCTGAGCCGGTCCGGCGCAGCCGGGCGGCGAGGCAAAAGGAACGCGGCGCAAGCCGCACAATGTGGTGACCGCCATGGACAAGTGCCGCACCAAAGCATAGCGGGGAACCATGACACCGGTCCGCTTTCTTGACAGAACAACACCCCCGCATATCGCTACCCTGATCCTGATTGCAGGGCTTGCGGCGCTGTCGCTCAACATCTTTCTGCCCTCGCTGCCATCGATGGCCGCGCATTTCGGCGTCGACTACCGCCTGATGCAGCTGTCGGTGTCAGCCTATCTTGCCATGACCGCCGCGATTCAGATTTTCGTCGGCCCGATCTCGGATCGCTTCGGTCGCCGTCCGGTGCTGCTGGTGGCCATTGCGGTTTTCACCCTTGCGACGCTGGGCGCGATCTTTGCCCCGAATTATCAGATCTTCCTGGTCTGCCGGCTGTTGCAATCTGTCATCGCGTCCGGCTTTGCGCTGTCGCGCGCGGTGGTGCGCGACATGGTGCCACAAGATCAGGCGGCCTCGATGATCGGCTATGTCACCATGGGCATGTCGCTGGTGCCGATGGTCGGGCCACTGATCGGCGGCGCGCTGGACAGTGCATTTTCCGGATGGACGCCGTCCTTCTGGCTGCTGGCGTTGGGCGGGATGGGGCTTTTTGCCCTTGTGTGGGCCGATCAGGGCGAAACCGCAAAACACCGTGCGTCCAGCTTTGCCGAACAGGTGCGGGCTTACCCCGCCTTGCTGACCTCGCAGCGGTTCTGGGGCTATTGCCTGGCGTCGGCCACGGCATCGGGTGCCTTTTTCGCGTTCCTCGGCGGCGCCCCCTATGTGGGCACCAACGTCTATGGCATGGACCCGGCCACGCTTGGCTTTTACTTCGCCGCCCCGGCGCTCGGCTACATGCTGGGCAACTTTCTGTCCGGGCGTTATGCCACGCGGCTTGGCATCAATCGCATGGTTCTGACCGGGGCCATTGTCACGACGGCCGGCCTTGCGCTGCTCACCATCCTTGGTCTGCTGGGACTTGCCAGTGCACATGTGTTCTTCGGGCTTGTCATCAGCGTCGGGCTTGGAAATGGCATCCTGCTGCCATCGGCCAACGCCGGGATGCTGTCGGTGCGCCCGCAACTGGCCGGGTCTGCCGCCGGGCTGGGCGGGGCGATCACCATCGCGGGCGGTGCGGCCCTTTCGGCGCTCGCGGGCGTGGTGCTGACGCCCGGATCAGGGCCGATGCCGCTGATCCTGCTGATGCTGGCCACCTCGGCCGCGTCGATCCCCTGTGTGATCTGGGTCATCCGCCGCGCCCGGATCGTGGGCGCATAAGCCCGCGCGACCACTGGGTGACCGGGGGTGCGGAAAATTCCGCAATCCATTGATTTTATTGACATCCGAAAATTTCCAGCCGTCCGCTTTCAACCGCTACCGCTGACTGGCCCGCCAGTCCGGGTTCAGCGCAGGTTCCAGGTTCTCGCGCGGCAGCGGCACGCGCCCCAGAATGTGATCCGCCGCTTTCTCGCCCACCATGATCGACGGCGCATTCAGGTTCCCGTTCGTCACCTGCGGGAAAACCGAACTGTCGGCCACCCGCAACCCTTCCACCCCGATCACCCGGCACTCCGGATCGACCACGGCCATCGGATCATCCGCCCGCCCCATCTTCGCCGTCCCGCACGGGTGATAGGCGCTTTCGGCATGATCCCGGATGAAGGCGTCGATCGCGGCATCCGTCACCACCCCCGCCCCCGGCTGAATTTCGTGCTTCACATGGGATGCCATCGCCGGTTGCCCGAAAACCTCGCGGGTCAGACGAATGCAGGCGCGGAAATCCTCCCAGTCCTGTGGATCGCTCATATAGTTGAAGCGGATCACCGGGTCCGCCGCCGGATCTGCGGATCGCAGCGTCACCGACCCGCGCGACCGCGACCGCATCGGCCCCACATGCGCCTGAAACCCGTGCCCCGCCGCCGCCGCCCTGCCATCGTACCGCACCGCGATCGGCAGGAAGTGGTACTGGATATCGGGGTAATCCACGCCGGCGCGTGACCGGATGAAGGCGCATGCCTCGAACTGGTTGGACGCCCCCAGCCCCCGCCCGGTGAACAACCACTGCGCCCCGATCAGGCCCTTGCCCCACAGGTTCCAGTATTTGTACAGCGTCACCGGCTGTTTGGCCGCATATTGAACATAGACCTCCAGATGGTCCTGCAAATTTTTGCCCACCCCCGGCCGGTCCGCCCGCACCGCAATGCCATGCCCGGCCAGATGCGCCCCCGGTCCGATGCCTGACAGCATCAGCAGCTTTGGCGTGTTCAGCGAAGACGCCGCAAGGATCACCTCGTGCCGTGCGCGGATCACTTCGGTCTGCCCGTCACGGTCCACCTCGACGCCCACGGCGCGCGTGCCCTCGAACACCACCCGCCGCGCCAAGGCCCGGACCAGCTGCACATTGCCCCGCTTCATCGCGGGTCGCAGATAGGCATTCGCCGCAGACCAGCGCCGCCCCTTCCAGATCGTCGCCTCCATCGGACCAAAGCCCTCTTGCGCCTGGCCGTTGTAGTCGGTTGTCACCGGATAGCCCGCCTCGGCGCCCGCCCTGATGAAGGCGTCAAACAGCGGGTTGCTGCGCGGCCCGCGGGTGATGTGCAAGGGCCCCGCCGTGCCCCGGAATGACGTATCGCCCGGCCCGTGCCAGTGCTCCATCCGCTTGAAATAGGGCAACACGTCGGCATAGGCCCAGCCTTGTGCGCCCATTTCTTGCCACGTATCGAAATCCCGCGCATGGCCACGCACATAGACCATCCCGTTGATCGATGACGACCCGCCGATCACCTTGCCCCGCGGCGTGACGAGCCGCCGTCCCCCCAGATGCGGTTCGGGTTCCGTCTTCAGCCCCCAGTCGTACATCGCCATGTTCATCGGCATCGACAACGCTGCCGGCATCTGGATGAACGGCCCTGCATCAGTGCCGCCATGTTCGATGACGGTCACGGTCCGGCCCGCCTCGCTCAACCGGTAGGCCATGGCACAGCCCGCACTGCCCGCGCCGACGATCACATAATCAGTAGGGCGCATCGACAGGTCCCATTCCAACGTAAACCGATTTCACCTGCGTGTAGTGCTGGACCGCTGCATGCCCGTTCTCACGCCCCACGCCCGATTGTTTGGATCCGCCAAACGGCGCTTCCACCGGCGTCAGATTATAGGCGTTGATCCAGGTTGTTCCCGCCTGCAAGGCCGCCACAACCCGGTGCGCGCGGGTCATGTCGGCAGTGAAAACCCCGGCCGCCAATCCGAATTCAGTGTCGTTGGCACGCGCAACGGCTTCGTCCTCGGTCGCAAAATCCAGCACCGCCATCACCGGGCCGAACACCTCTTCGCGCGCAATCGTCATATTGTCGGTCACATCCGCAAACACCGTCGGCTGCACGAAGAACCCCGTGTTCAGCGCCGCCCGCGCACCGCCCGTCACCAGGGTCGCGCCCTCGGCCTTGGCCGTCGCCAGGTAGCCCAGCACCTTGTCCAGCTGC
>JAYSSN010000236.1:0-9950 GCA_043720555.1 Rhodobacterales bacterium
GGCACGGGGGTGTCATGCGGATGCACATCATCCCCCTGTATCCGCATGACACCGCCGTGGCATTCTCCCTGCCGGTCGAGTGACATCATCAGGCCCGGCTTTGACGGACTGCCCCCAAACCGCCTGTCCGGCCCAAGGCAGAATGACCGCCGCCAGCCATCAGCCCGCGCCGCGCGGCGTTCGGCCATATCACAGCGCGGGTTCCAGCTAAGCGATCCGGCGGCCAACACCCACAGCGTGTCGGGTGCCTCCATCCGCACGGGCCCGTGTTCATCGGTGCGGGTGGGCAGACGGTCAACACGGGCGCGCGTCATGCGCATGGGTTGGGTCACGATGGCGTATCCCCGTTCCCTGTGGCCAGGTGATCCTCGACCTCTTGCAGCAGGTCTGTGCAATCCGCATCGACAATCCCCAAAAGCGCGATCTGGCCAACAATGTTTTCAAGATAACCCTTGCTGGTGCCCAGAAACCCTTTGCCATGCGCGATGAAGCGCACCTGCTCAGCCCGGGTCAGGTCAGGTTGCATCGCGTCAGCCGCATGGTCGGCCACGAAGGTCAGGGCCGATTGTGGCTTGCCGTTGATGTCAGCCATCACGAACGCCGGCACATAGCCGGGGCCAATGAATTCGCGCCGCCATAGAATTTGTGTCTCGGCATCGACATCTATGGCGGCGATCCGGAAGGCCAGTCCTTCACAGCCTGCGCCCGCATCAAGTGCGGCCATCAGGCCCGGCGCATCCTTGGTGCCGCGCCCCCCTTTATCATCAACAAGGATAAAGCGCCGCGCATAGCCTGTCACCTTGGCGCGGCGCACTTCAACAAAGCGAAAGGCGGGGTCCCACATCAGCGATCCATAGCCAAACACCCAAAGATCGCCCGTTTGGCCATGCAGGGTCTGGGCGCGTGCGCGTTCGCGGTGATCATCGGGAAAGGCCCAGTTGCGGTGAACCTCCATTTGCGGGAACTGCTGTATCAAGGTGTCGATACTGAAGGTTCGAAAGAACGATTTCAGCGGATCGGCGATCTTGCCCCGAAGTTCGGGGTGGTGCGCGTAGGGGTCATCAGACCCGAGGCTGGCAATGTTTCCGGTTTTCACCTCGGTCATAATGTCGCCTCGCCTGCAACGATCATTTCCATTCAAACAGTCACCGAACACATCAATCGCGGCGGAATGCGGGCGGGGCGTCACGTTGCCCCGCCCGCGATCATCTTACTGCCAGGACTTCAGAAGCTCGTCATAGGCGATGGTTTCGCCCTGCGGGTCTTCGTTTTCCAGCTTGGCCACCGGTGCGCCGGGAGCGTCAAGCCAGACCTGCGGGTCCTGCTCTTCGTTCATCAGCGGGCCGATGTCGCCCTGAACGCCGGATTTCTCCAGTCGGATCAGAACCTTTTCCTGCTCGGCGCACAGGGCATCCAGCGCTTCCTGCGGGGTCTTGGCCCCCGACATGGCATCGCCGATGTTCTGCCACCACAACTGGGCCAGTTTCGGATAGTCCGGGATGTTGGTGCCGGTCGGCGACCACTGGACCCGGGCTGGCGAGCGGTAGAACTCGATCAGGCCACCCAGTTTCGGCGCGCGTTCGGTGAAGGACGCGTGCTGGATCGTGGACTCACGGATGAAGGTCAGCCCGACATGGGATTTCTTCACGTCCACGGTTTTCGAGGTGACGAACTGCGCATAAAGCCAGGCAGCCTGCGCGCGGTCCACGGGGGTGCTTTCCATCAGGGTCCACGAACCCGCGTCCTGATAGCCGATCTTCTGCCCTTCCTGCCAGTAAACTCCGTGCGGCGAAGGGGCCATGCGCCACTTGGGCGTGCCGTCCTCGTTCATCACGGGGGTGCCTTCGACCACGGATGCGGCGGTAAAGGCGGTGTACCAGAACATCTGCTGGGCAATCGCACCCTGTGCCGGAACCGGGCCTGCCTCACCAAAGGTCATGCCTGCCGCTTCGGGGGGCGAGTACTTCTGCAGCCATTCGATGGCCTTCGTCACGGCGTAAACTGCGGCCGCATCGTTGGTTGCCCCACCACGCGCCACGCAGGACCCGACGGGCTGCGAGTTCTCATTGACGCGGATACCCCATTCGTCAACCGGCAGACCGTTCGGCTCGCCCACGTCGCCCATGCCCGCCATGGACATCCACGCGTCGGTGTAACGCCAGCCGAGCGAGGGGTCTTTCTTGCCGTAGTCCATGTTGCCATAGACGCCGGTCGCGGGCCCGCCTGCATAGGACATGTCGCGTCCGGTAAAGAACTCGGCGATATCCTCGTAGGCCGACCAGTTGACCGGAACGCCAAGGTCATAGCCATAGGCCGCCTTGAAATCGTCCTTGGTCTTCTGATCGTTGAACCAGTCGTAGCGGAACCAGTAGAGGTTGGCGAACTGCTGGTCGGGAAGCTGGTACAGTTTGCCATCCGGCCCGGTAGTAAAGCCTGTGCCGATGAAGTCGGCAATATCCAGACCCGGGTTGGTCACGGATGCGCCGTCGCCGGCCATCCAGTCAGTCAGGTTGCGGGCCTGCTGATAGCGCCAGTGCGTGCCGATCAGATCGCTGTCGTTGATATAGGCGTCATAGATGTTTTCGCCGGTCTGCATTTGCGTTTGCAGCTTTTCGACCACGTCGCCTTCGCCGATCAGGTCATGCGTGACCTTGATGCCGGTGATCGCCGTGAATGCAGGGGCAAGCACCTGGGATTCGTAGCTGTGTGTGTCGATGGTTTCCGACACGACCTTGATTTCCATGCCTTGGAACGGTGCGGCGGCGTCGATGAACCATTGCAGTTCGGCTTCTTGTGCGGCGCGGTCCAAGGTGGACTGATCGCCGATTTCGGCATCGAGAAAGGCTTTCGCCGCCTCTATGTCTGCCCAGGCGGGTGCGCCCAGAGCCATCAGCGCAAGCGCCATGGCGGATGTGGATTGACGCAGTCTCATGTGTATCCTCCCAGAGTGATGAGTAGTCGTGGTGCCGGGGTGATCCCCCGGGTCGGCTAAACCCAGCGGAACACCGCTGCGGAATAGATCAGGCAAATCACCAGAGCACCCCACAGGGGCGGTCCGATGAGGCCCAGATAAGCAATGCAGAGAAACCCCGACCCCAACAGCGAGATGAACAAACGGTCACCGCGCGTGGTATCTATGCGCAGGATGCCACGGCGCGGCGTTTCGGGATAGTTGATCGCAAGCACCGTCATGGTGACCAGCAGGCAGGCGATGATGTAGAAAAACATCGCCGTGGCCAATGTCCAGGCCATCCAGCCGCCGGGGATCATCGGGGCAGTCCATGCGATGCCGCCTTCGTCACCGCGCGGGGTCACGAACAGCAGGGCTGCGAGGATGGCGGCCATGACGGCTACGATAATGCCGATTGTGGGGGCCTTGATCGGAAGTATCATCACACCCTCCCCAGGGCAAAGCCCTTGGCAATGTAGTTGCGCACGAAGTAGATCACCAAGGCACCCGGCACGATGGTCAGCACCCCTGCGGCGGCCAGAACGCCCCAGTCCATACCCGATGCGCTGACGGTGCGGGTCATTGTGGCGGCGATGGATTTGGCGTTGACGGTGGCAAGGGTGCGCGAGAGCAGCAGTTCCACCCATGAGAACATGAAGCAGAAAAACGCCGCCACGCCGATTCCGGATGCAATCAGCGGCATGAAGATGCGGATGAAGAACCGCCCGAACGAATAGCCGTCGATATAGGCCGTCTCATCAATTTCCTTCGGCACGCCCCGCATGAAACCTTCGAGGATCCATACCGCCAAAGGCACGTTGAACAGGCAATGCGCGAGGGCAATGGCAATATGGGTGTCGAACAGGCCCACCGAAGAATACAGCTGGAAAAACGGCAGCGCGAACACGGCAGGCGGGGCCATGCGATTGGTCAGCAACCAGAAGAACAGATGCTTGTCGCCCATGAAGTTGTAGCGCGAGAACGCATAGGCCGCAGGCAGCGCCACGCTCAGCGAGATCACCACGTTCATCGTCACGTAGATGATCGAGTTGATATAGCCGTTATACCAACTGGGGTCGGTCAGGATCGTCGCATAGTTGGCCAACGTAAATGTATGCGGAAACAGGGTGAAACCGGATGTGATTTCCTGATTGGTCTTCAGCGACATGTTCACCAGCCAATAGATCGGGATCAGCAGGAACAGCAGGTAAAGCGTCATCACAATGGTGGATGATTTGATCCGCATCAGAACGCCTCGCGCTTATCAAGGTTGGTCATCACTGTGTAGAACACCCACGATACCAGCAGGATCACCAGAAAATACATGATCGAAAACGCGGCCGCGGGGCCAAGGTCGAACTGTCCTGTCGCCTGTTTTACCAGATCAATCGACAGGAATGTCGTTGAATTTCCGGGTCCGCCGCCGGTGACGACGAAGGGTTCGGTGTAGATCATGAAGCTGTCCATGAACCGCAACAGCACCGCAATCAGCAGAACCCCCTGCAGTTTCGGCAGCTCGATATGGCGGAACACGCTCCACCGGCTTGCCTGGTCGATCTTGGCCGCCTGATAATAGGCCTGCGGGATGGATTGCAGCCCGGCATAGGCCAGCAGCGCCACCAGCGAGGTCCAGTGCCAGACATCCATCACGATCACCGTGGCCCAGGCACTGACCTCGTTGTTGGTGTAGTTGTAGTCGATCCCGATCGCCTCCAGCGTATGGCCAAGCAGGCCGATGTCCACGCGGCCAAAGATCTGCCAGATGGTGCCGACCACGTTGAACGGAATCAGCAGGGGCAGCGCCATCAGGATCAGCACGAGGCTGGCCCAGAAGCCCGATTTCGGCATGTTCAGCGCGATGAAGATGCCTAGCGGTACCTCGATGACCAGGATGATGCCGGAAAACAGTG
Source organism: Rhodobacterales bacterium (assembly GCA_043720555.1). Classification (GTDB taxonomy): domain Bacteria; phylum Pseudomonadota; class Alphaproteobacteria; order Rhodobacterales; family Rhodobacteraceae; genus JAAFHS01. The sequence continues at coordinate 4,861 of JAYSSN010000236.1, forward strand.
CCTGCCGCCAAAGCGCCTCGTGCAGGCGGTCCGATGCGATGGCGTCTTCAAACCAGCCAAGTCCCTCCCAGAAGAACTCGTTCTGGCCGAACGTGTCCTGCACGGAATAATTCACCACCGTCATCAGCGGGATTACGGCGGAAAATGCGACCAGCACCAGCACGGGCAGCACCAGAAACCACGCCTTGTTGTTTTGCGTCTTGTCCATGTCAGACAGCCCCACTTACGCGCCAGTCATCGGCGTAGACGTTGATCCGGGCGGCATCGAAGGCAACATGGGTCATGTCCGGCCCGATCTGTGCGCCCTCGCCCGCGATGATGTTGATGGGTGTGCCCGCGGCATCACCCCGCACAATGCGGTGGCGCCCCACATCTTCCACCCGGCGCAGGGTAAAGGGCAACCCTTCACCCCTGGTCAGCCGTACGAATTCCGGGCGGATGCCGATCTGCGTGCGGCCCGTGGCGGTATAGCTTTTGCCCAGCGGGATCGCATGGCCGCCGACAAACGCCGTGGCCCCGTCGATCTTCGCATCCAGCAGGTTCATCCCGGGACTGCCGATGAAATAGCCCACAAAGGTGTGCGCGGGGGTTTCAAACAATTCCTCTGGCGTGCCCATCTGCACGACGCGGCCATCGTGCATCACAACCACCTTGTCGGCGAAGGTCAGCGCCTCGGTCTGGTCGTGCGTGACGTAGATCATCGTGTGGCCCAACTCGCGGTGCAGCGCCTTCAGCTGGGTGCGCAGCTCCCATTTCATGTGCGGGTCGATCACGGTCAGCGGTTCGTCGAACAGGATCGCGTTCACATCCTGCCGCACCATGCCGCGTCCGAGGCTGATCTTCTGCTTGGCATCCGCCGTCAGGCCCCGCGCCTTGCGATCCAGCTTGTCTTCCATGCCGATCATCCGGGCGATCTGGCCCACCCTTCCCGCGATATAGTCTGCGTCCATGCCACGGTTGCGCAAAGGAAAGGCAAGGTTGTCGCGCACCGTCATGGTGTCGTACACCACGGGAAACTGGAACACCTGCGCGATGTTGCGTTCTGCGGTCGGCGCATCGGTCACATCGGTATCGCCAAACAACACGCGGCCATGGCTGGGATGCACGAGGCCCGAGATGATGTTCAAAAGCGTGGTCTTGCCGCACCCCGACGCGCCGAGCAGCGCATAAGCCCCGCCGTCCTGCCAGACGTGATCCATCTGCTTGAGCGCATAATCCGCGTCCGATTTCGGCTGCGCGCTGTAACTGTGGGCAAGGTTTCGTAGCGTGATCTGTGCCATTTACGCCGCCATCGCATAGGGGGCGGGAGCGACAAGGCGGCCGTCCTGCCCGAACAGGTAAATGTGCGCCGGGTCAAGCCAGACGCTGACCTCTGCCCCCGGCGCGAGATCTTGCACCCCATGCACCAGCCCGACCCAGCGATCGGCCCCGTGTCGCAGGTGCAGAAAGGATTCAGACCCGGTGATTTCGGTGATGATGATGGTGGACGGGAACGCCACCGCAGACGCACTTTCGCGGTTCAGCATCAGATGGTTGGCCCGGAACCCGGCACGATAGATGCCATCAGGCAGGGCCGCCATCGCGCCCGTCACCGGTGTCTGCACATCACCAAAGGTGATTTGTGCGCCCTGCTTTACGGCCGTCACGAAATTCATCGGCGGATCGCTGAACACCCGCGCCGTGGTGGCATCGGCAGGCTGGCGGTACACCTGCGGTGTCGGGCCGAATTGCGTGACACGGCCTTCCCACAGGGTGGCGGTATGACCGCCCAGCAACAACGCTTCTTCCGGCTCGGTGGTGGCATAGACAAAGATCGCGCCCGACGCCTCGAAGATCTTCGGGATTTCCGCCCGCAATTCCTCGCGCAACTTATAGTCGAGGTTGGCCAGCGGCTCGTCCAGCAGTACCAGACCCGCGTCCTTGACCAGCGCCCGCGCCAGCGCGCACCGCTGTTGCTGCCCGCCCGACAATTCCAGCGGCTTACGGGCAAGAAACGGTGTCAGCTTCAACATATCCGCCGTGCCCTTCACCGCGCGGTCCACCTCGGCCGCCGATTTTCCCATGATGCGCATGGGGCTGGCGATATTGTCGTACACACTCATCGCGGGATAGTTGATGAACTGCTGGTAAACCATCGCAACCTTGCGGTCCTGCACACGCATCCCGGTCACATCGCGCCCGTCCCAGTGGATGGTGCCCGTGCTGGGCTTGTCCAGGCCCGCCATCAGCCGCATCAGCGATGTCTTGCCCGATGATGTCGGCCCCAGCAGCACGTTCATCGTGCCCTTTTGCAAAGAAAGGTCGGTAGGGTGAATATGCACCCGCCCCTCGACCGACCGTGATACGCCCCGGAACTCCAGCACTATCGCCCCCTATTCCGCCGCCTGCGCCTGTTGCCCCATAAAGGCATCCAGCGCCGCGATCTCGTCTTGTGTCATCCGCAAGCCCAGCTTGGTGCGCCGCCACACAACATCTGCGGCCCGGTGGGCGTATTCCCGTGTCATCAGCCAACTCACCTCGGCTTCGGTCAGCGTGCCCCCGAAATCACGGCCAAGATCCGCCAGCGCTTTGGCATCGCCGAGAACCTGCACCGCTTCGGTGCCATAGGCCCGGATCATGCGCCCTGCGTGGTAGTCTGACAAAAACCCATAGCGCATCTTCAGCTCCCGGATCAGGACGGCCACCCCATCATGCGGGAAGTTTCCACCGGGCATGGCCACCCGCGCCGTCCAGGATCCCGTCGCCTGCGGGAAATAGGGCGCGAGCTTGGCCAGCGCGCTTTCGGCCAGGCGCCGATAGGTCGTGATCTTGCCACCAAAGACATTCAGCAGCGGGGCGCCGCCATCGGTGTCAAGGCTCAGCACATAATCCCGCGTCGCCGCGGTGGCCGATTTCGCACCGTCATTGTACAGCGGCCGCACGCCGGAATAGGTCCAGACGATATCGGCGCGCGTCACCGGGTTCTTGAAATACTGCGTGGCGAAGTTGCACAGATAATCCTGCTCTTCCGGCGTGCAGACCGCATCCTTGGGCGCGCCCGTGTGATCCTGATCCGTGGTGCCAATCAGGGTAAAGTCCTGCTCATAGGGAATCGCAAAGATGATCCGCCCATCGGTGCCCTGAAAGAAATAGCAGCGGTTGTGATCATACAGCCGCCTGGTCACGATGTGCGACCCCCGCACCAGCCGCACACCTTCGGACGAATTGATATGCGCCACGTTGCGAATAATGTCTTCGACATAGGGACCGCCCGCATTTACCAGCACGCGGGCATGGTGCGTCTGCGGGCCATCCGGGCCTTCGGTCACGACCTCCCACTGGTTGTCCCTGCGGCTGGCCGACACGACGCGCGTGCGGGTCATGATGCGCGCACCCCGCGCTTCGGCGTCGCGGGCGTTGAGCACAACCAGTCGCGAATCCTCCACCCAGCAATCGGAATATTCATAGGCTTTCTGAAACCTTGGGTTCAACGCCCCCCCCGCAGGATCGCTGCGCAGATCCAGCGTCCGGGTCGCGGGCAAAATCTTGCGCCCCCCCATCGTGTCATACATGAACAATCCCAGCCGGATCAGCCAGGCCGGACGCCGCCCCTTCATCCATGGCATCACGCGCGACAACAGCCGCGATGTCGGTGTATCGGATTCAAATCGCATATCCGGGTGATAGGGCAGCACGAATCGCATGGGCCAACTGATGTGCGGCATCGCCACCAGCAGGGTTTCGCGTTCCTCCAGCGCCTCACGCACCAGCCGGAACTCAAAATACTCCAGATACCGCAACCCGCCATGAAACAGCTTGGTCGACGCGCTCGACGTTGCCTGCGCCAGATCGCCCTGTTCGGCCAGCGCCACACGCAGACCGCGACCCGACGCATCGCGCGCAATGCCGCACCCGTTGATCCCGCCTCCGACCACGAAAAGGTCGAACGGTGCGTCCGCGCGTTGGTTCATGCCGGCCTCCCACCCGCTGACCCCGTTTCCACTATGTGAGACAACTTCCCCGGTTCTGTCAAAGGTTTTTTTCGTTTATGCGCGATTATATAAAAAACGAACATTTTCGCGCAAAACGCACGCCGCTGATTTGGCTGCCAGCCGTAGCGCCGCTATCTTTCGCAGGAATTCGCGCTATGATTTCAATGCCGTGAAAGTCGGGAGGCATGTGTGGCGCTAAGTTTTCGTCAGGCCGAGATTGTAGAGATTGCCCGCACCGAAGGCCGCGTGGTCGTGGAAACACTCGCCGAACGCTTCAATGTCACCCTGCAAACCATCCGCCGCGATCTGACTGACCTTGCCGATGCGGGCCTTCTGGACCGCGTCCATGGCGGTGCCGTCATGCGCACGGGCGTCAGCAACATCGGCTATGAAGAACGCAGGCGGATGAACGAAGGCGCCAAGGCCGCGATCGCACGGGCCTGCGCGCTGGCGATTCCCGACAATTGCAGCATGATCCTGAACCTTGGCACGACAACCGAGGCCGTCGCGCGCGAACTTCTTCATCACCGCAATATCACCGTGGTGACGAACAACATGAACGTGGCCAACATCCTCGTCGCCAATGACAGTTGTGAAATCATGGTGGCGGGAGGCGGGCTGCGTCGGTCGGATGGCGGCCTTGTGGGGGAACTGACCACGCAGTTCATCGAACAATTCAAGGTAGATTACGCGATCATCGGATGTTCCGCGATGGACCGGGACGGTGACCTTCTGGACTTCGACATGGCCGAGGTGCGGGTGTCCAAGGCCATAATCCGCCAATCACGCACCCGGTTTCTGGTAACGGACGCCTCAAAGATGGATCGCCCCGCCCCGGTACGGCTGGCGTCGTTGTCCGAACTCGACGCGGTTTTTACCGACAAACCCCTGCCCGACGCGCTTGTACGCGCCTGCAAGGCCTGGAACACGCGGCTGCATGTTGCGGAAACGCGCGCCGACTAGGTGATTTCACCACATATCCGACGTGGACGCAGCACGCCCAGTGCCGCCAAAAACACACAAGTGATTGATTTCGCATCCGGGATTGGTGAGCGGGGGGGGATTCGAACCCCCGACCCCATGATTAAAAGTCATGGCATGGCGTAATCAATTCAATCG
>JAYSSN010000237.1:0-9941 GCA_043720555.1 Rhodobacterales bacterium
GATATCACCTTCACACCGGTGGTCCCGGCGACCGGCGCATCCAACAGCTGGACCATGGCCATCCGCGATTCTGCGCAAGGTGGCGCGGTGATCGGGGAATACACGCTGGTGTTTGACGATTCGCGCGGGGCGGGCGGCACTCTGGCTTCGGTCAGCGTGGTATCGGGTGGCGCCTACAGTCCGGTGGATGGCACCCTGGCGCTGACCGTCGCCGGCGGGCCGCTGGCCATGACCATCGGGCAGACCGGCGATCCCAACGGTCTGACGCAACTGTCCGATACATTCTCGCCCACGGCGATTTCCAAGGACGGCTCGCCCGTGGGCAATCTGACGGCGGTCGAGATTGATGAGAATGGCTATATCGCGGCCACCTATGACACCGGATTCATCCGGCGGATATATCAGATACCGCTGGTGGACGTGCCCAACCCGAATGGCTTGTTCGCATTGAACAACCAGACCTTTCAGGTGTCACAGCAGTCCGGCTCGTTCTTCCTGTGGGACGCAGGTGATGGGCCGACGGGGGCTGTCGTGGGCTTTGCGCGTGAAGGGTCCACCACCGACGTGGCGGCGGAACTGACGGCGCTGATCCAGACGCAGCGCGCCTACTCATCCAACGCCAAGGTCATTCAGACGGTGGATGAAATGTTGCAGGAAACCACGAACATCAAGCGATAAGGGGCCGGGGTATGAGCATCTCGGCCAGCCTGACCAGCGCCCTGACCGGCCTGAATGCCGCGTCCCGCGCGGCAGAGCTGGTGTCCAACAACGTGGCCAACGCGACGAACCCCGCCTACGCCCGGCGCGAAATCGTGGTGGGCGCCCGTGTGGTCGGCCGCGACGGCCAGGGCGTCGCGGTGATCGGCACCGAACGTATCGTGGACCGGGCTTTGCTGTCAGACCGCCGGATGGCCAATGCCGGCGCAGGCGGGCGGGCCGCGATCGTACGGTTTCAGCGGGATCTGGAAGGCATCTTTGGCCCATCCGCAGATGCAGGTTCGCTCAGCGGCCGTGTGGCGGCGCTCGAAAGCGCGCTGGTAGAGGCGGCCAGCCGCCCCGACAGCGCGGCGCGGCTGACGAATGTGGGCACAGCACTCGGGCAAGTCACGAATGGCTTTGCCGGCGCATCCGACCGCATCCAGCAGGCGCGGACCCGCGCCGACAGCGCCATCGGCAGCGAAGTCGCGCAACTGAACCAGACGCTGGCCCGCGTACAAGAGATGAATGTGCTGATCCGCACGGCAAAGGCCAGCGGCAACGATGCCGCGGGCCTGATGGATCAACGCCAGCAACTGGTGGACGAGATCGCCACCATCATCCCGATCCGCGAGATTCAGCGCGACAACGACCAGATCGCCCTCATCACGGCAGGTGGGGCAACCCTGCTGGACGGCAAGGCTGCGAGCTTTGGCTTTACGCCGGCAAACCTCATCACCCCCGATATGACGCTGGCTTCGGGCGCCTTGTCCGGTCTGACACTGAACGGGCGACCCGTTGCCGTGAACACGCGGCCGGGGGCCGTGGATGGCGGCACACTCGCCGCGCACTTTGCGATCCGCGACGATGTGGGCGTCAAGGCGCAAGTCAGCCTTGATGCCGTCGCCCGCAATCTGGTGGACCGTTTCGCCGACCCCGCGCTGGATGCGACGCGCCCCTCTGGTGCCCCCGGCCTGCTGACCGACCGGGGTGCTGCCTTTGACCCGCTGGATGAGCCGGGCCTGTCCGCCCGCCTGCAGATCAACGCCGCTGCGGACCCCGATCAGGGCGGTGCGCTCTGGCGGTTGCGCGATGGTCTGGGTGCGACGACCCAAGGCCCCCCCGGCAACGGCGCCTTGCTGTCCGACCTCCACCGCACCATGACCAGCCCCCGGGCCACCGCGACCGGGCCTTTCGCCACTGGGCCGCGCAGCTTTGCCGGGCTGACGGGTGAGTTGTCATCGCTTGCCGCCTCGGCCCGGATCGGTGCCGAAACCGACCTCAGCTTTGCCCGCGCCCGTGCCGATAGCCTGACGGAACTGCGCCTCGCCGAAGGCGTCGATACCGATCAGGAGATGCAGAAGCTGCTGACCATCGAACAGGCCTACGCCGCCAATGCCAAGGTCATCCAGACGGTCGATGCGCTGATCCGGATTCTGATGGAGTTATAGACAGATGAGCATCGTATCCTTGGGCGATCTGGCGCAAACCTTCCTGCTTCGCCGCCAGAATGCTGATCTCAGGGCCAATGTGACCCGCCTTGCAACCGAGGTGACAACCGGGCAAGTGGCGGACCCCGGCAGGCACCTTGCAGGCGATGTCTCGGCCCTGACCGGCATTGATGCCGCCCTCGCGCGGCTGGGCAGCTTCACCCGCGCGGCGGATGAGGCGGCGTTTTTCTCGGGCACCATGCAGACCGCCCTGGCGGCGGTGCAGGACATGGCCTCCACCCTTGCGCCCACGCTGCTGTCCGTTGCCACGGCGGGCAATCCGGGGACGGTCCTGACGGCGGCACGCGAAGCGCGGCAGTCGTTTGAAACGGCTGTCAGCCTGTACAATACCCGCCTTGGCGACCGCGCGATCTTTGCAGGTGTCCAAACCGCAACCGCGCCGCTTCCCCCCGCTGACGTGCTGCTGGGGGATATGCAGAACGCCGTCGCGGGGTGCCTGACCGCACAAGATGCCGAAGCTGCACTCGATGCCTGGTTTGACAGCACGACCGGCTTTTCCGCCACGGGATACCTTGGGGGTGCTGCCCTGGCGGATCTGCCGGTCGGGCCGGGCCAGACGGCAATGATCGATGTCACCGCCGCAGATCCCGCGATCAGAAAGACGCTGAAGGGTTTCGGCATGGCAGCCCTTCTGGACCGGGGCCTGTTTGCAACTGCGCCACAACCGCAGGCGGCCCTGTTGCGCCGCGCCGGCGAAACCCTGGCCGAAGGGCAGAACGGGCGGGCGCTTCTGGCGGCGCGTCTGGGCACCACCGAAGGCCAGATCGCAGGTGCGCGCACCCGCAATGGGGCGGAAACCACAGCGCTGCAGATCGCCCGGGCCGAACTTCTGGCGGTTGACCCGTATGAGGCTGCTGCCCGCCTGCAAGCCGCGCAGGGTCAGCTTGAATCGCTCTACACAATCACCGCGCGCCTGTCGCGCCTCAGCTTAGTGGATTTCCTGCGATGATCCGTGCGTTCCTTGTTTTGCTAAACTGCGCCCTGCCCGCTTTGGCCGAACCCGTCCGCCTGAAAGATCTGGTGGAATTTGATGGCGTGCGCGGCAACGATCTGGTGGGCTACGGCCTTGTGGTCGGCCTGAACGGCACTGGCGACGGCATCCGCAACGCACCCTTTACCGAAGAAATCATGACCAACCTGCTGGAACGCCTTGGCGTGAACGTGACGGGTGAATCGTTTCGCCCCAAAAACGTGGCAGCGGTCTTTGTCACCGCGCGCCTGCCACCCTTTGCCCGTGCGGGCGCGCAGATCGACGTGACCGTTTCAACCATCGGCGACGCAAAAAGCCTTTTGGGCGGCACCCTGATCATGACCCCGCTGAACGCCGCTGATGGCCAGATTTATGCGGTGGCGCAAGGCACGATCATCGCAGGCGGCGTATCTGCCGAAGGCGACGCCGCCCGTGTGGTGCAAGGAGTACCCACGGCGGGGATGATCCCATCGGGCGCGCGCATCGAGCGCGAGGTTGCGTTTGACTTTACCACGCTCAGCACGATCCGCCTTGGCCTGCGCAGTCCCGATTTCACCACAGCCGCGCGGATTGAAACTGCGATCAACCGCGAATTCGGCCAGGCCATTGCGATGATGCTCGATGCGGGCACCGTGGCGATGGATCTGGACCGCGCCAATATGGCGTCGCCTGCCCACATCATCGGCCGGATCGAAAATCTGGTGGTGGAGCCGGAAACCCGCGCGCGGGTTATCGTGGACCAGCGTTCAGGGACAATCGTCATGGGCGCGGACGTGCGCATCAGCCGGGTTGCCGTAGCGCAGGGCAACCTGACCCTGCGCGTGCAAGAGGCCCCGGTGGTGGTGCAGCCCAACCCCTTCAGCGCCGGCGACACGATTGTGGTGCCGCGCACGGACGCAAGCATTACCGAAGGTGGCACGGGCCTTGCCGAATTGCAGGCCAGCACCGATCTGTCCCAGGTGGTGGCTGGCCTGAACGCACTGGGTGTGGCCCCGCATGACATGATCGACATTCTGAAAAGCATCAACGCGGCGGGTGCCCTGCATGCCGAATTCATTGTGAACTGAGGGGATCAGGGGCCAGTGCTGACGCGTCCGGCCAAATGGTCAACGGAAGCGCGAGCCGGCCGATGAATGATCTTGCAAGCACATGATCATATTAATTAACAGGTATGAGTATTCAGCCGTCATTTTCGTACAGATGTGGCAATGCGCGACCGTTGCAGATGGGGCAATGTCTAGAAATAACTGCGTACCAGCGCCCCGGATATCAGCGCCCAGCCATCGGCCACCACAAAGAAAGCCAGCTTGAACGGCAACGCCACGACCGCCGGGGGCACCATCATCATGCCCATCGACATCAGCACGGCAGCGACGACCAGGTCGATAATCAGGAAGGGCAGAAAGATCAGGAACCCGATCTCGAACGCCCGCTGAATTTCGCTCAGCAAAAAGGATGGCACCAGCAGCGACAGTGCGGCCTCGCCCGGCGGCAGCACTTGCCCCGGCCGCAGGGCCTGCATGGCGGCGAAGGTTTCATGGTCCACCCGCGCGGCCATGAAAAGACGGAACGGGGCCATGGTGGCGTTGAACGCGGTGGGCAGATCGACGGTGCCTTGCGACAGCGGCTCCAGACCCTTGACCCACGCCTCGGTCAAGACCGGGTCCATCACGAACCACGTCAGAAACAGCGCCAGGCTGACGATCAGCATGTTGGGCGGTGATTGCTGCAAACCGATGGCCTGCCGCAAGATCGACAGGACGGTCACGATGAACGGAAAGCAGGTCACCATCACCGCGAGGCCAGGTACGATGCTCAGCACCGTAATCAGCAGCAAAAGCTGGATCGAGCGCCCCGCAAGCGCATCGTCCGGCCCCAGATCGATCGGAAATTCCTGCGCCGCCGCAGGCCCCGCGATCAGGACCAGCAGCGCCAGAAGACCAATCCGCGTCACAGACCCCCCCGCAGATTGGCGACTTCGGTCAGCCGCACAGCCAGCTGCCCCGCCTGGTCGCCGGACAGTTCCTGCAATTCGCCGCGCGCGATCAGTCGGTCACCGACATAAAGCTCTACCGGGTCATCCACCCGGCGGTCCAGCGGCAGGATCGTGTCACGCCCGATTTTCAGCAGGTCTGCAATCAGCGGGCGGGCCTTGCCGACCGAAATGGTAATCTCGATGGGAACAAGCGAGAAGGGGTTCGTGGCAAGGTCATCCATACTGGCGCTCCTGGTCGGGTTGGTCAAAGAAATCGCGCACGGTCGCCATGATCTGCGCGATCGCGCGGTCAAGGTCGATCAGCGTTTCATCCCCGGTGTGAAACCGCAGATAGACCTGACCCGCTTCGAGATCAGGGTCCTCGACCACCTGAAACGGCATGCCCTTTGCCAGCGTCAGCAGCCCGTCGACGTGCGCGCGCACGCGCGGGTGGACGAGGATCATGGCCGGGGCGTCCACACTGGCCACGGCCTGCGGCATCAGCGCGTCAAGGATCAGCTCGCCCAGCGTTTCGCGCGCAATGTCCGGCAACAGGCGCCCCATCATGGTGACCAGCAAGGGGCGCAGGCCGCGCAAAAGGTGCACCCGCGCCTCGTGAAAGGTGAAGCCCAGGCTTTGCAGGTTGCGGCTGGCATCGGCCTCGATCCGCGTCTGTTCGGTGGCCAGTGCACTCGCGGCATCGTCCCAACCCGCGGCATAACCCTTGTCAAAGGCCGACAGGCGGGTTTCCTCCAGCTCCAGCTTGCCCAGCACCACGATGTCGGAAGCGGGTGTGGGGGTCGCCAGGTGGAACACTTCCAGCTGGACGCGGGACATCATGCTTTTTCCTCTTCTTTTTCCATCCAGCCGCGCAGGATTTCAATGGACTCGGTTTGGCGTTCCGCAATTAGGCGCCGCAGACGGGTGACGGGATCATCAGGCGGCGTATCATCACGCTGCGTGACATCGACGGTGTTTGCCCGGAACGCCGGAGCGTCAAAACTATCCTGAATCTCACCCGTCAGGACGCCGGCGGTATCAAATGTGGCGGGCGACAACGCGAGCGGGCGCGGGTCCGCCACCAGTTGGGCACGGCGTTGTCGCGACGGGATGAGGATTGGTCGCACGACGAACAGACCCAGGACAAGTGCGACCACGGCCAGGACCGCAACCTGAATCATCTGCATCATATCCAGCGCCGACAACCACTTCACCGGCGCCACTTCGGCCAGAGCGCCCGCGTCGGCCACCGGCTGAAACGCCAGCGATCGCAGGGTCAGCACGTCACCCCGCGCCTCATCCAGCCCCATGGCCGATGCCACCAGTTCGCGCAGGGTGGTCAGTTCTTCGTCTGTCCGCGCCTCCGCAGTCTGGGTACCGTCGGCGGCGGTGACGATGATCCCGTCGATCAGGACGGCGACGCTCAGCTTGCGGATGGCACCGGGCGCGCGCAGAATCGCGCGCGAGGTTTCGGACACTTCGTAATTCACCCGTTCACGGGTTTCGGATGATTGGGTTTGTTCGGCTGCTCCGGCACCTGCGTCGCCATCGGGCAGGTTCGACGCGACGGTCACTTGCCCGCCTGCCTGACCGGATGATCCGCTGCTTTCCTCGGTTTCCGATGAAATCGCCACGCGCCCCTGCGGATCGAACACCCGTTCGGTGATTTCTTCGCGGTCCGTGACCACATCGATGGCCACCTCGACAATCGCACGGCCGGCGCCAACCCGCGCTTCCAGCAGGCGTTCCAGGTTGGCACGCAACGTGGCCGCACGATCCTTCGGATCCTGGCCCAACAGGGGATCGGGTTCATCAAAGGGGATCAGGCCTGAAACACTGTCGATCAGCGCCACGTCCTTTGGCATCAGGCCCGGCACGGCCGCAGCCACCAGATGGCGCAAGGCGCGCGCCTGATCCGCGCCGATCGTACCGCTTGCCGTGGTGACCGTCACGCTGGCAGTCGGGTGCTGATCGGGCTGAAAGGGCGCATCAGGCGCAGCGGCGACATGCACGCGGGCGGCGCGGATCTGCGCATTGGACAGGATGGTGCGGGCAAGTTCACCTTCCTTGGCACGCCAGTAAGCGGCATCGAACATCTGGGACGTGGTGCCGAACCCGGACAGGGAATCGAGCAGTTCGTACCCCACGCTGCCCGCCGCAGGCAGACCATCGGCTGCCAGTGTCATCCGCAAGGCATCGCGCTGCGCGTTCGCCACATAGATCGATGTTCCCCGCACGTCATAGACCGCGCCCCGCTGGTCGAGTGCGGCAATCACTTCGCCCGCCGTAGCCCCATCAAGACCCGCATACAGCAGGGTCATGCTGGGCGTTGTCCCCATCCGGCCCAAGGTCAGAACCGCCATGAACATGGCCAGCGAGGCACCGATCACGACGATCCGCCGCGGCATCGACAGTGCAGACCACAACGAAAGCAGGTTTTGCAAAGCGGGCTCCATTCCAGGGGCGTTCTGCCCTGATGGCGCAGTTTTGACGGAACCGACTTAACAATCGGTTAGTGACCTGCAGTCTAAATAAAGGCGTCACCGGAACGGAGTGCATCATGACGGACGCCGCACAAAGTGCAGAAACGCCGCCGCAGAAGAAATCGAAAGTGCCGGTGCTTATCGGCCTTTTCCTGGCACTTCTGTTGGGAGGAGGCGGGTTTTACGCCACCTTTTCGGGCATGATTCTGGGTGCGCAAGGTGCGGCGGCGCATGGTGACGCTGCTGCCTTGCCCGACATCGCATTTGTACCGATCGATCCGGTTGTCGTGTCACTGGGGCAAACCGCGCAGAACCGGCATCTGAAATTCACCTCGCAGATCGAGGTGGAAACCGTCTATGCCGCCGAGGTGACGCTGCTGCTGCCACGCATTCTGGATGTGTTGAACAGCTATCTGAGTGCGGTGGATCCGACCGCACTGGAAGGTCAGGCGGCCATCGTGCGCATCCGCGCGCAGCTGTTGCGCCGTATTCAGATGGTGACGGGCGAAGGCCGGGTGCGCGATCTGCTGATTACCGAATTCGTGCTGAACTGAACGGGGGCCGGAATGGCATTGATTGCAGATATCTTGCTGGTGGCAGGTGCTTTTGGCGCCGGGCTTTACTGCTATGTTCTGGGCCTGCGGCTGAAGCGGTTCACGACTCTGGAAACCGGCATGGGTGGGGCGATTGCGGTGCTTTCGGCGCAAGTCGACGACATGACCCGCGCGCTCGAGGCGGCGCAAGGGGCGGCGACCGGATCGGTCAGCAGTCTGGATGCGCTGGTCATGCGGGCCGAAACTGCGGCGCGGCGGTTGGAATTGCTGATGGCGTCGCTGCATGATCTGCCCGAGCCGGGGGTGGTTGTGACTGATCCGGTGATGCCGGACACTGACGGCGAAAGGAAGTTGCGGTTTGTGCGTCGCAGAACGGCGCGTGATTATGCCGAGGCAGCTGAATGACCGCGCGAGTGAAAAGCGGCCGCAGCACGCTGGTGATACTTGCGCTGCTGCTGGTGTCATCGGGCGCACTGCGCCTTGGGTCTGGCGTGGGGACGGCCATGGCGGGCGAGGCCGGAGTGCCAGCAACCGAACCCGTGACTTGCGCCGCGCCGCCTGCTGCATTGGCGGAAGCGTTGACCGCCCGCGAGGCGGATATGTCCCTGCGTGAGGCGGCGTTGAAGGATCGCACTTCAGCGTTGGCACTGGCCGGGACGGCCATTGCACAGCAACTGGCCGAACTGAAAATCGCCGAAGAGGCGCTTGCGCGTACCCTCGCGATTGCGGATCAGGCGGCCGAGCAGGACCTGTCCCGGCTGACAACGGTCTACGAAACAATGAAGTCCAAGGATGCAGCGGCGCTGTTTGAAACCATGGCGCCGGCCTTTGCGGCGGGCTTTCTGGGCCGGATGCAACCACAGGCGGCGGCGGCGATCATGTCAGGTCTTCCGCCCGAGGCCGCCTATCAGATCAGCCTGCAACTGGCCGGCCGCAATGCCGGGGCTCCCACCGAGTGAAGGTTTCTTAACCCAAGGCTGCGACAAGCGAATCCTGTCGGTACATCTGAGGAAGTGACATGTTCGCCTTAGCCGGAATTGCAGTCATCTTTATCATGGTCTTCGGCGGTTACATTCTGGCCGGGGGCAAGATGGGGATCATCCTCAAAGCCCTGCCATTCGAGATGATCATGATCGGCGGGGCGGCAGCCGGGGCATTCCTGTTGTCGAACGATCTTGCGACCGTGAAGCACACGATGAAAGACGTCGGCAAGGTGTTCAAAGGGCCGAAGTGGGCACCTGCGGACTACCGCGACCTGTTGTGCCTGCTGTTTGAGCTGGTGCGAGTCGCCCGGACCAACCCCGTGGCGCTGGAAGAGCATATTGAAAACCCCCAAGCATCGACAATCATCTCGCGCTATCCCAAGATTCAGCATGACCATGATGCGATTGATCTGATCTGCGACACGCTGCGCGCGGCCTCGATGAACTATGACGACCCCCATCAGGTCGAAGAGGTGATCGACAAGCGGATCGAGGCTGCGGCCCATCACAGCCAGCATTCGGCCCACGCACTGCAATCCATGGCCGATGCGCTGCCCGCGTTGGGGATCGTTGCTGCCGTGCTGGGAGTTATCAAGACCATGGCCTCGATCGACCAACCTCCCGAAATTCTGGGAAAAATGATCGGCGGGGCCTTGGTCGGAACATTTCTTGGGGTGTTTCTGGCCTATGGATTCGTCGGGCCGTTTGCCGTGCGCATCAAGGCGGTGATCGACGAGGACAACCACTTCTTCCACCTGATCCGTGAGGT
>JAYSSN010000238.1:0-9928 GCA_043720555.1 Rhodobacterales bacterium
TGCAGGTTCACGCGGGCGCGAAACCGGACCCGGCGACGGGGGCACGGCAGATCCCGATTTACCAGACCACGGCCTATGTGTTCCGCGATGCGGATCACGCGGCGAAATTGTTCAATCTGCAGGAGGTGGGCTATATCTATTCCCGCCTGACCAACCCGACGGTATCGGCACTGGCCGAACGGGTGGCGGCGCTGGAGGGTGGAGCGGGGGCGGTGTGCTGCTCGTCGGGGCATGCAGCGCAGATCATGGCGCTGTTCCCGCTGATGGCACCGGGATGCAATGTCGTGGCATCGACGCGGCTTTACGGCGGGACGGTGCAGCAGTTCGGGAACACCATTCGCAAGTTCGGCTGGTCGGCAAAGTTCGTGGACTTCGATGACCCCAAGGCGATTGCGGCGGCAATTGACGGCAACACGCGGGCGCTGTTCTGCGAGACGATCTGCAACCCCGGCGGAGCGATATCCGATCTGGATGCGATTGCGCGGGTGGCGAACCATGCGGGCCTGCCGCTGATTGTCGATAACACGACCGCCACGCCCTATCTGTGCCGCCCGATTGAACATGGCGCGACGCTGGTGGTGCATTCGGCGACGAAGTACCTGACGGGCAATGGCACGGTCACCGGCGGCGTGGTTGTGGACAGTGGCAAGTTCGACTGGTCGGCCAGCGGCAAATTCCCAAGCCTTGCGGCACCGGAACCTGCGTATCATGGCCTGAATTTCCATGCCGCATTGGGCGGGATGGCGTTTACCTTCCACTCCATCGCAGTCGGGCTGCGCGATCTGGGCATGACGATGAACCCGCAGGGGGCGCACTACACGCTGATGGGGATCGAGACGTTGTCCTTGCGGATGCAGCGGCATGTGGACAACGCGCAGGTGGTGGCGGAGTGGCTGGAACAGGACAGCCGTGTGGATTTCGTGACCTATCCGGGGCTGAAGTCATCGCCCTATCACAACCTGGCCAGGATGATCGTGCCGAAGGGCGCGGGGGCTTTGTTCAACTTTGCCGTGAAGGGCGGATATGAGGCCTGCGTGAAGCTGGTCGATCATCTGAAGCTGTTCAGCCATGTGGCGAACCTCGGCGATACCCGCAGCCTGGTGATCCATTCGGCCTCGACCACACACCGGCAGTTGTCGGACGAGCAGCGGGCGGCGGCGGGTGCCGCGCCGAATGTGGTGCGCCTGTCGATCGGAATCGAGGATGTGGCCGATATCATTGCCGATCTGGATCAGGCGCTGACAGCGGCCACGGCCTAGCAAGAAGCCCCCCCGCCGTCACGGATGGGGGGCGATTTTTCGGCGAAAAATCGGGGCGCCCGCGGTTTTTCCGACCGGGCTTACTGCGCAATTTCGAATGTCACCGTCACCGATGCGGTCATGCCGATCTCGCCGTTTTCGATCGGCACGTCCGAGGCTTCGGCGCGAAACATCGGCGCGGGGCCGGGGAAGGTGCCGCCTTCGGTGATCGATATGATGTCGCCGAGCGTGCCCCCTGCGGCCGTCACCAGCACAGTGGCGCGCGCCGTGGCATCCGAGACCGCACGGGCGCGGGCCGCGTTCATCACCGGGTTGGGTTCGGCCAGCCCGAAGGTGATGCCGTTCATCGTGTTGGCGCCGTCTGATACGGCGGCGTCAAGGATCGCGCCCAGTTCGTCCAGATCGCGCACCCGCACGTTCAGCATGTTGGCGGCCATGTAGCCGGCGATCGTTGGGGTGGACGAGCTGTCATAACCTGACCAGTTGGGGTTGAGCGACAGGTTGGCGGTTTGCAGATCGGCCTCGGCCACGCCTGCGGCCTTCAGCTGGGCAATGACCTTCGTCAGGGCGTCGGAATTGGCAGCAAGCGCCTCGACTGCGGTTTCAGCATTGGTCGTGACGCCGAGCGAGATCGTGGCCTGATCGGGGGCCGTTTCGACAACGCCTTCGCCCGTCACCGTGATGGTCCGCTGCGTTTCAGCAGCCGCAATGCCCGCCAACGTCAGCGCGAGAGCCGTGGAAAGGGTCAGCGTTTTCAGAATGCGCATGGGGATCCTCCTTGGATGCGGCGGACATTCGCAGGTATGACGGATCAGACAACCCGATCCTTGGGGCTTTTTCTTTCATTCGGCGAAAAGCTGCTGTAGGAAGGCGCCATCCAGAAGCCTTGCGTTCCGTGTGGCTTTCCCCCTGTGTTAGACCCGCAGAATGAAACCGAATTTCGCACTTAATCTGACTGAAGATCGCATCGGCCTGTTGCACCGTACCGGGCAAGGCTGGATGGAGCTTGGCACTGCCATCTTTGGCGCGCCGGACATGGACGCCACGCTGGCGAGACTGCTGCACTCTGCGACCGAGCTGTCGCCGCGGGGAATGTCGTCAAAGATCGTGATCCCGAATTCGCAGATCCTGTATGCAACGCTGTCGGTGGACGGCACGACCGACGCGGAAAAGCGGGCAGAGATCAAGGCGGCACTTGCGGGGCGCACGCCATATGCGGTGGATGATCTGGCCTTTGACTGGGCCGGGGATGGGCCGCAGGTGCAGGTTGCGGTCGTGGCGCAGGAAACGCTGGACGAAGCCGAGGGCTTTGGCGTGCAGTACGGGTTCCGCCCGCTGAGCTTTGTCGCGATCCCCGATGCGGGCGATTTCGCGGGCGAGCCGATGTTCGGGATGACCAAGGTCGCGCGGGGCATTCTGGGCAAGGGCCGTCAGTTGCAGCGCGACACCGATGCGATCCGCCTGATCGGGTCGCTGTTGCCCGAGGCCGAAGTTGTGGCGGTGCCCACGCCCGAGCCTGAGCCTGAGGCAGAGCCGGAGCCCGTCTCGGACGCCGTGGTCGCGGTCGCGCCGCCGGTCGAGGTATGGGCCGGGACCCAGGCAGCGCCCGAACCCGTGCCGCCTGCGGAACCCGATGCGCCGCTGGCGGAACCTGTACCGGACCATGAGCCACAAGTGGTGTCCGATAGTTCGGCGTCTGACAGCGATACGGCAGCTGCGGCGCCCCCCGACGGGGTGGACCTGCCCGCCCCCCGCTTCACCATCACGTCCGGCTCTGCGACGCCCGGTGTGGCGGCCAACAGCGTGCCCGATGTGGTCGACGAAGCGCCATTTGCCGAAGTGTCCGATCAGGATGCCACTGCGGCGTCAGGTGATGATGTCCCCCCTGCCCCGTCGATTGCAGCCCAGATGGCGTTCAACAGCCGCCGCGCCGCCACCGATGCGAACCCGGTCAGACCGGTTGGGGCCGCACCGCCACGGGCAAGCGCCATACCGATGCCGGGGCTTTTGGCCGACCGCATTGCCGCGCGTGCGCAAGGCACGGCACCCGGCGGCGATACGGCGCGCGGCAACAGCGGCGGGTTCGTCACGGCGCTGTCCGTGCCGGGATCAAAGAAGCGCAAGCCGATCGTGGGCGGATCCGCCGCCGCCGCGCCCGGCGCTGCATCAGCCGCCGCCACGGATACCCTGCCGCGCAAGCCGTTGACCAAACCCGGCGGCACCTTTGCATCGTCGACGCCCGTGCGGGGCAAGCCGCGCTATCTGGGCCTGATCCTGACGGGCATTCTGATCCTGTTCCTGGCGCTGGTGGCGGCATGGTCGTCATTCTTCATTGCCTCGCAGGACAAGCCTGCGACGGGCACAGATGTCGCGGCGGCCGATGTGCCTGCCGTGGACGACGAGATGCTGGCCGATGGGCAAGACCCGCTGCCGGACCTGCCTGCCGCAGATACGGCAGCGGTCGCGCCCGAACCGGCCCCGGCGCTGCCCGCCGCAGAAGTTGCCTCCGGGCCTGACCCCGCGCCACCTGCGCCCGACGCCGCCCCCGCCGCTGATGTCACCGCCTCCGCCGGTCCCGCCCCCGAGACCGGCGTTGACGTGACTGGCCCTGCGCCGGTGTTGGCCGATGCGCCAACCGACGAGATCGTGTTGTCCACTGCAGATACGCCGCTGGCGCCGCAAGAGGCGGCCGATCTGGGCGTTCCTGCGGCACTTGCCGATGTGGTGCCCGCTGCACAGATGGCGCCGCCGCCCTTTGGCACGGTGTACGCGTTCAATCCGAATGGCACGATCAAGGCGGTGCCCGAAGGCATCATGACGCCCGAAGGCATCCGCCTCGTCGCCGGGCAGCCGCAGCGGGTGCCCGGCAGCCGTCCGGCAACGATTGCCGCAGCCGCCGCTGTGGCGCCAGTGCCGGTGCAGCCGGATGTGCCCGTGGCCACGGATGAACCCACGGTCATCGTCTCGGACCCCGCCCTTGCCGATGCGCGTCCGCGCCGCCGCCCGGCCAACCTTCAGCTGCCCGCGCCCGCAGTGCCGGGATCAGCCGACGGTGCGGCCCTTGTGACGGATCAGCCCCTTCGTGCCGGCAGCCCCCGCCCGGCTGCACGTCCGGCGACGGTGCTTGCCGCTGGTCAGGATGCGCACGCGGCAACCGAGGCGGCATCGCTGGCCACCGCGTCGGCCGCAGCGGGCAGTGCCGCCGAGGCGGCGGTTCTGGCCGTGGTGGCCGAACCTGCATCGGCCCTGACCCCGTCGGGCAGTCGTCTGGCGGTCAGCGTGTCACGCATCCCGACGCCGCGCCCGCGCAACCTGCAAAAAGCGGTCGAGGCCGCGCTGGCGGCTGCCACGCGTGCCCCCCCACCAGAACCGGAACCCGAACCACGGCAGGCGGCGGCCGCAACTGCCCCTGAGGCGGACGCCGAACCCGAAATCACCGGTTCAGCGTCCCAGGCGCCATCCAGCGGATCTGTCGCGGATCAGGCGACCTTTGCAAATGCGCTGAACATGTCTCAGCTCAACCTGATCGGGGTTTATGGATCGCAGTCCAACCGCTATGCGCTGCTGCGCCAACCGAACGGGCGCTACAAAAGGGTGCAGGTGGGCGACCGTATTGATGGCGGCACGATCGCCGCGATCACGGCATCCGAGGTGCGCTATCAAAAGGGTGGGCGGCTGATCGCGTTGCGGATGCCGGGAACGTAACGCCGCGCCCTCAGCCACCCGTTGCGATCACCTTGAACACGCAGGGATCGGTGACCAGCTCCGGCGGTGTCAGGCAAAGACCTGCCGCGACCTGCCATGCCGCCAGCACCTTGGGCACATAATCGCGTGTTTCGGGATAAGGCGGCACACCCGCGTTCGCGGTCACTGCACCTTCGCCGGCATTGTACGCGGCCAGCACCATCAGCGGATCGCGGTCGAATTCATTCAGCAGCCATTCAAGATAGGCCACACCGCCCTTGATGTTCTGCGCAGGATCGGTGCTGTCGGTCACGCCAAAGCGGCTTGCCGTCGCGGGGATCAGTTGCATCAGGCCTTGTGCCCCTGCGCTGCTGATGGCGTTCGATCTGCCTGCGCTTTCGATGCCGATGACCGCAAGCACCAGTGCGGGCGACACATTGGTGCCGACGGTGGCCTTCAGGATGTCGGTGCCATACGCGTCGGCAATTTCCTGCATGGCTTGCAGGCGTGGCGCCCCGACCTGCGTGCCCCCCGGCCCCTGCGACAAGGCGGCAAGCGCGTTGGGAAAGCGGTCGGCTGCGGCATCCCTGGACGTCGGAATGGCATCCCAGAACCAGTCATAGGTATGCGCCACCGGGCCGGATGGCCGTGCCGTCGCCGCGTCCGCCGCGCCCGCCGCACCCGCCGCGCCCGCGGGGGCGTCATACGGTTCGGCCTTGGGCAGGGCTGCCAGCACGCGGGCCTGTTCGACCGGGTCGATCTGCACGGTGATGCGCGCGGGCGCACCCGCAATCGGTGGCTTCACACGGCGGAACGTGAAATCGCTGCCACCTGACAAAGCCTCGGCCACAAGGGACGATGGCCCGATGAGCGCAAGCCCGAGGGTGATGATGCCTGTTGTGATCCGCATGCTGCGGCTGCCTGCCCAGTTTTTTCTTGTTGGAGCGAGAGTCGCAAAGAATCAGGCATCCGACCAGCCATTTCGGGTGTTTTCTGCCGCAAATTTGCCCAGATCGGCGAGAAAGACACGCAGGCAATGCATGAAATAGCCTTTAGATCATAAATTGTTTTTATGTATATCAACGTGTTACGCATGAATTCCGAGAATTCGTGAATAAACAGAAAATGTCCGGTTTTGTCCAAACTGCAGCCACGATTAGGGGGCCATATGTACCCAAGCCGAAGCGGAGATCGGACGGAACAGAGGCCGATCCGAGTAGACCCGAAGCGGTGACACAAAAACTGAGCAACTCCTGGGAAAGGGATTACTACCATGAAACTCCTGAACATCTTCAAGCATTTCGCAAAAGACGAAGACGGTGCCGTGACTGTTGACTGGGTCGTGCTGACCGCAGCAATCGTTGGTCTGGGCCTGGTCGTCATGACCACGATCCGTCCGGGCGTCACCGGCGCTGCCGACGCGATCAAGGGCAAGCTCGACGCTGCTGTTGCCGGCACCTACTGAGCTACGGTCTGACCGCCATCTGGCGTAAATATCCGTCAAGTGATGGCAAAGTCCGCAGGTCAGCCGATCTGCGGACTTTCCACTAATAATAGAGGCGCAGTTTGCCGACCGATGGCCACCGGGCTGCTGGTGCGACTGCCGGTCAAGGGGGCGGAACGCGGCGCGCGGACCGACACTGCAAGCAGGAGAGACGCAGATGAAGCAATTGTTCAGACGGTTTGCCCGGGACGAAACGGGCGCAGTGACCGTCGACTTCGTCGTTTTGACGGCTGGCATCATCTTTCTGGCGATCGGGGTGTTTCAAGTTCTGCGCGAAGCCATATACGTGGACGCGGCTACGGCGATCGCCGGTGGCGTTGACCGAGCCGTGCAGATGGGTAATCCGTAAGGTTTTACGGGCTAAAAACGTTCAGGTGGTGCCATTGCGCCGTCTGGTAACAAAAGGACAGATGAATGCGTGGGGTATTCGGGTTGGTCTTGGTCGCTGGTGTCGCACTCGCAGGTGGTGCGGTGTATCTGGCGCAAGGCTATATTTCGCAGACTGAGGCGGCCCTTGCCGCCGAGCAGGAGGCACGCGCCAGGGTCGGCAGCCTGGTGGAGGTTTTTGTTGTCAACAAACAGAAGCTGTACGGTGACGTTCTGGTGAAGGACGATGTCCAGCTGGTCTGGATGCAGGAGGAGTTCCTGCCCGAAACAATTTATCGCACCGAAGAAGATCTGTTCCCCGATGGTGGCAAAGAGCCACGCTTCATCCTGCGTCAGATGGAGGCATTTGAGCCCGTGCTCGCCGTGAAGGTGACTGAACCCGGGCAACCTGCGGGCCTGACCGGACAGCTCGCACAGGGCATGCGCGCCTTTGCGATCAACGTTGACGTGTCATCAGGCGTGTCAGGCTTTTTGCAGCCGGGCGACCGTGTTGATGTCTACTGGACCGGGACGTCGAACACGACAGGGAACGAATTCACCCAGCTGATCGAAAATGCCGTTTCGATTGTCGCGGTGGACCAGATTGCCACGGAGCGCACGACGGGCGCATCCATTGCCCGCACGGTGACCGTGCAGGTCACACCAGAGCAGGTCGGGCGACTGGCTCAGGCCCAGGCCACGGGGCGCCTCGCGTTGTCACTGGTCGGCAACAATGACACCACAGTGACCGCTGCGGTCGAAGTCGACAGCAACACGTTGCTGGGCATCAAGGAAATCCAGCCCATCGCCGAAGCCGTTCAGCAACAAGTCTGCACGATCAAGACGCGCAAAGGCGAAACGATCGTCGAAACTCCGATCCCCTGCTCGAACTGACAGGCCCGGATCGACAGAATTCAAGGGGCGCGACCACCGCATATGGGGGTCGCGCCCCTTGAATTTGCCACGGTTAGGTACCTGTTGCAAGTTATCCACATAAGGAATGCCCTGCAACCAGTTGATTCTTGCAATAAAATACGAACTCCGGCACAGTGCTATTCAAGAACGGGCGAAAAAGACCCGTGGTGAGGCGTGATCAGAAGGGCAGGTCACAATGAGCATGCGACATCTAATGACAGCAGGTCTGCTGGGCGCGGCCCTGGCATCGACCAGCCTGTCACCCGGATTGGCCGAAACACTACGGGTGATGCAGGGTTCGCCCTCGCAAGCCCTGAGCGTACCCATGAACCGCGCGGTGGTCGTTGAAAGCGATGTGCCATTTGCGGAACTTTCCATTGCAAACCCCGGTATTGCCGACATTTCCACCTTGTCTGACAGGTCGATCTACGTTTTGGGCAAGGCACCGGGACGCACGACATTGACATTGCTGTCGCCCGACGGGCGGCTGATTTCAAACGTGGAGGTGCACGTCACCCCCGATATTGCGGAATTCAAAGAGCGGCTTCAGCAGATCCTGCCCGGCGAGACGATCGAAGTGCGCACCGCGAACGACGGCATTGTGCTGTCGGGCACGGTGTCGTCGACGGCGAAACTGGACCGCGCGCTCGATCTGGCCAACCGGTATGCGCCGGACCGGGTATCGAACCTGATGATGGTGGGTGGCACACAGCAGGTGATGCTGAAAGTGCGCTTTGCCGAAATGCAGCGGTCCGTATCGAAAAGCCTCGATGCTTCGCTTGGTATCCGCAGCAACGGCAGTACGGTCGGCGGCGGCATCGGCACCGGTGTTCTGGCGGACGGCGCAAGGTTGAACACCTTCTTCAACGGCGGCGCTGTAAACAGCCCGAATCAGGCGGAAGGACGTTTCAGCCTGGGCTTTTCGGCCGGGTCGCTGGAATTTGCGGTGTTGCTGGAAGCACTTGAATCCAAGGGGATGGTGCGCACGCTGGCCGAACCGAACCTGACGGCGCTGTCGGGGCAGGAAGCCAAGTTTCTGGCGGGTGGCGAATATCCGATCCCCGTATCGAGCCAGGACGGCATCACCGTCGAATACAAACCTTTCGGGGTCGAGCTGAACTTTACCCCGGTGGTTGTGGATGACGATGTCATCAACCTGACGATCAATGCGGCGGTTTCAAGCATCGACACCACACAGGGGTTGGTGAATGACGGCTTTTCGATCAACGCATTCCGCCGCCGCGAAACATCAACCACGGTCGAGATGCGCGATGGCGAAAGCTTTGCGATCGCGGGCCTGTTGCAGGACGACTTCCGCGATCTGAACGGGCAAGTGCCATGGCTGGGTGATGTGCCGATCATCGGGGCGCTGTTCCGGTCGTCCGAGTATCAGCGGTCGCAGTCCGAACTGGTCATCATCGTGACCCCGCATCTTGTGACACCGACGCGTGGCGAGGCGCTTGCCCTGCCGACCGACCGGGTTCGCCTGCCCACGGAACGCGAACTGTTCCTGTTCGGTCAGACCTCGGGTCAGAGTGGCGCTGCGGGCGAGGTGGCCCGGCAGGACTTCAGCGGCTCTTACGGCTATGTGATGGAGTAATGCACATGCGCACTCTTATCCTTTTGTCGGCCAGCATGATTGCGCTTTCGGGTTGTGCGTCAACGCTGGACAACACGATCGGCGCAAACGTCGATGACGGCTCGTTCGGCAGTGCCACGATGAACAACACGCTGCTGCAAAGCGGCGAGTTGTCGGCGACGACCGCTTTGGCGGAACGTTTTGCCGCCGAGGTGCCGAGCACGATCACGTTCGAGTTCAACTCGTCGGCCCTTACCGGCGACGCGCAGGCGATCTTGCGCAGACAGGCCGACTGGATCCGGCAGTTCCCGGAAGTCAGGTTCCGCGTTTATGGCCATACCGATCTTGTAGGGTCTGATGCCTATAACAAGGCACTGGGCCTGCGCCGGGCACGGGCGGCTGTCAGTTATCTGGGATCGCTGGGGGTCAGCACCTCGCGGCTCGAGGCAGTGGCGTCGTTTGGGGAAACCCAGCCGGTGATTCTGACGCAAGCGCCCGAAATGCGGAACCGTCGCACGGTGACCGAGGTGCGCGGCTTTGTGCACGGGCATCCGACGCTGCTGAACGGCAAGTACGCCGAGGTGATTTTCCGCGAATACGTGGAAAGCGCCACCCGGCCGC
>JAYSSN010000239.1:0-1569 GCA_043720555.1 Rhodobacterales bacterium
GCAGCACAGGTTGGCGAAGTGGTGCCGATTTATCTGGGAACGACCCGCGCCCTTGATGCCACCACACGGACATTTACGGCCGACCGGTCCGAGACAATGTCATTTGCACGCTACGACGTGTCGGTGCCGCCAGACCGCGAAACCGGCGACATCACGTTTCCTGACCGCAACGGGGCGCCTGACCCGATGACCGACTTTCTGACGACGCGGGCCTTGCTGATGCCGGATGCGCCCAGTTTTACCAGTGATCTTGCGACGGCACTGCAGGCGCGGGCACGGGGCGATCGTGATGCGGTGATCTTTGTACATGGCTTCAACAACACGTTTGCCGAAGGGCTGTACCGCTTGGCGCAGTTGTCCCACGATCTGGAGCTGCCGGGCGTGGCGGTGCATTATTCCTGGCCATCGCGGGGTGCAGCGCTGGGCTATGTGTATGACCGTGACTCGGCCCAGTTTTCGCGCGACGGGCTGGAGGCGCTTATCAGCCAGGCGCAGGCCGCAGGGGCCGAGAATATCGTACTGGTTGCCCATTCGATGGGATCGAACCTGGTGATGGAAGCGCTGCGCCAGATGGCGATCCGGGGCAACCGGGGCACGCTGGCACGGGTTGGCGGGGTCATCCTGATTTCGCCCGACATCGATGTGGATGTCTTCCGCATGCAGGCGCGCGCCATCGGGACGCTGCCGCAGCCGTTCCTGATCTTCGGATCGGACCGCGACCAGCTGCTGAACCTGTCAGCCCGCCTGTCGGGAGAGCCGGAGCGCCTGGGGAATCTGTCTGATGTCAGCCGGCTGGCGGATCTGGATGTGACCTATCTGGATGTCGCTGCGTATTCGGAAGGGGCCGGGCATTTCAATCTTGGCAACAGCCCCGCGCTGATCAGCCTGATGGGCCGGATCGGCGATGTGGACGCGGCGCTGGCGCGGGACCGGCGCGGGCGGACCGGGTTGCTGCCAGGGGTGGTGCTGACGGTGCGCAATGCAACAGAAATCATTCTGGCACCCGTGACGGCGATTTCGCGGGGGCGCTAGGTGCGGGGATCGGGCAAATTATCACCGGTCGTGAAACGCGCCCCGACCGCACGGTTTTGCTACCTCCGCCGCAGATAAACGTAGTACGCGCCTGAGCCGCCGTGTTTCAGGTGTGCCTCGGCGATTTGCAGGACCGCTGGGCCAAGCGGCGGCAGGCGGAGCCATTGCGGCACCTGATGGCGCAGCGCGCCCATGCGTTGCGGGATAGGGCCGTGGTCCTGACCGCGTTTGCCCTTGCCGGTGATGACCAGCACCAGACGCAGGCCCGCCGATTGCGCGCTCAGGATGAAGCGGATCAGTTCAGGGTGTGCCTCGGCCAGGGTCAGCCCGTGCAAGTCGATCCGGGATTCGGGCAGCAGCTTGCCGCGCGTCATCTTGCCATACGCCTTTGCATCCATTTGCAAGGGCGCTGCGGCAAGGCCGTCGCGAAGTGAGGGCGCAATGCTGTGCGCGGTGCTGGTCTTCACCTTTTCGCCCAGCGTAAAGTGCGACAGGCGCGGTTGCGCTGGTGCAGCGCGGGTGGGTTCCGGCTGAATT
>JAYSSN010000240.1:0-3764 GCA_043720555.1 Rhodobacterales bacterium
CTCGCGCTGTGGCACCCATTCGTCGTCCGCGTCGATGATTACTCTTCGCCTTCATACAGGTTGATCGGCGCACCCGGCATGATGGTCGAGATCGCATGCTTGTAGACAAGCTGCGACTGACCATCCCGGCGCAAAAGCACGCAGAAATTGTCAAACCAGGTGATCACGCCTTGCAGCTTCACCCCGTTTATCAGGAAGATTGTCACCGGAACTTTGGCTTTCCGGACATGGTTCAGGAATGCATCCTGCAAGTTTTGTTTATCACCAGCCATTATCGTCTTTTGCCTTTTGTTTTTCGTTGGCTTGTTATTGTGTCCCTGTCCCGCGGCACAAGGCTGGACGGCACGTATAAGTATGCGCAGACTTGGGCGAGTTTCCAGAGGCAATATCAGGCGTTTCGTCACAGAGTGACCGATACCTCAGCGTCGCCAGCCTTCTGGCACCAAAAGTGCCAGGATCGCCAGCGTCTCCAGCCGCCCCACCACCATGGTCGCCGCCAGAATCAGCTGCGCTGCCGCGTCGAGATCGGCATATGACACCGGAGCCGACCCCGCCGTGGCCGCCAACGGGCCGGTCGTTGTCAGCGCCGCGACCGCCAGTACCATCGACGCCTCGAACCGGACCCCGACCAGCGCAAGCGCCATCATCACCACCGCGATCGTCAGCGCGAAGATCATGAAGAATATCCAGGCCAGATAAGCGCCCTCTTGCCGCAGGCGCCGCGCAAGTGCGCCCTTGCCGCCGACAGAATTGGGCTGCACCAGACGTTCCAGTTCGCGTTCGCCATGGCGGAACAGGGCATAGACGCGCAGCAGCTTGACCCCGCCCGCCGTCGTGGCCACCCCACCCCCCACAATCGCCAGCCCGACGAGGAACAACCCCGGTGTGCCCAACCCCGACCATGCCTGCCCGCTGCCCCAGTATTGCGACTGATAGCCCGTTGTCGTCAGGTAGCTCAGCGTGGTGAACGCCCCGCTCCAGAACGCAAGAAACGCCTGCGGGATTGCTGCAGGGCGGTCGTCGATGATGACGCTGGTCCAATGGCGCAGGAACAGCGCCACGGCAACCGTCAGCACCAGAACCGCCGCAAGCCGCAGTTCGGGGTCATCCGCGATGCGCCCGGCGCGGTCTGCCAGCGCCAGCCCCGGCATCGCCCGCCGTGTCACCGCAACGGCCAGAAAGCAGAACACCAGCACTTCGGCCCAAAAGCCACCCTGCACCGTGACATCACCCGCAGTGACCGTGATGCCGCTGGTCGAAAGCGTGCCCATGGCCTGCGTCAACGACGCGAGTGCCGGGCCACCCAGCATCATCAATCCGATCCACATCACCACGGTCAGCCCGGCATAGGCGGGAAACAGCACCGTTGCATAGCGCAGGATGCGTACAGACGGGTCCGCGATGCGTGTCACCTGACTGGCCCCTGACGCCCCGCGCCCCGGTGCACGCCCCGAAATGATCTCGACCCCGCCCAGATTCATCGGGGCCAGTATCGCAATCGCGGTCAGCAGCACGAAAAACCCGCCCAGCCAGCCGACCAGTGCGCGCCAGAAATGCACTGACGGCGGCAACCGGCCCGCAACATCGTAAACCGTCGCCCCGGTGGTGGTGAAACACGACACCATCTCGAACCAGGCATTGCCGAACGCGGTATCCGGCACCGCCTGCACGACCGGCACCGCGGCCATCACCGGCAAGACCGCATAGGCCGCAATCAGTGCCAGCAGATGGCTGCGCACCGCGTTGCTTGGGCGGTAATTCGATGTGACGATCCCGATCAGCCCGATCAGCACCAGCCAGATGATGCCGGAATAAAAGAACGCCCGCGCGGTTTCTTCGTCGTCGACAGCTGCGGCATGCATCGCGGGCAACCACATGGCAAGCGCACAGACCCCCATCAGGATCACCAGCAGCGGCAGATCAAGGATACGCCGGCCCATCAGCGTCAGAAAAAGTCGATGGTGACTTGCAGCAGACGTTCCACCTCGGGCACGTCCTTGGCCATGGCAAACAGCGCCACCACGTCGCCCGCATCAATCCGCAGATCGCCCGTTGGCTTCATCACCTTGTCGCCCTTCATGATCGCGCCGACCAGCACGCCTTCGGGAAAGGCGATGTCGCGTACCATCCGCCCGGCAATGGGGGATGTGCTCAGCACCTGAGCTTCGATCATCTCGGCCTCGGCATCGCCGATCGAATAGACGCCGCGCACCTTGCCATGCCGCACATGCCGCAGGATGGATGATACCGTCGTCGCGCGCGGGTTGATGTAGGCATCAATGTCCAGCGGTCCCATCAGCGGAGCCAGCGTCGGGTCATTGACCAGCGCAATCGCCATCGCGGCACCGGCCTGTTTTGCGCGCACCGCGACCAGCAGATTGGTCTTGTCATCATCCGTTACCGCCAGCACCGCATCGGCCCGCTCGATGTTCGCCTCAAGCAGCAGGTCCATGTCCATGCCATCGCCATGCAGCACGATCGTGCGCTCCAGCATATCGGCCGCCCGTTCCGCAGTCGCCCGGTCACGTTCGATGATCTTGGCGCGCACCCGGTCGGTCCGCGCCTCCAGCGCGCGTGCGACCGCCAGCCCCACGTTGCCGCCCCCGATGATGACCACCCGCTCCTGCTTTTTTGTTTTCTTTCCAAATATTTCCAACGATCTGTTCACGTCGTCAGAATGGCTGAAGACATAAATCTGGTCGCCCGCAAACAACTGATCGCCTGCATCCGGCGCAAACAGCCGCTCATCCCGGCGCACCCCGACCACAATGGCCCGCAGGGTCGAGAACAGCTCGTTCAACTGCCGCAGTGGCGTGTTCAGAACCGGGCATTCATCGTCCAGCGCGATGCCCAGCAGCTGTGCCCGCCCGCCCATGAAACTTTCCGTATCAAACGTCGCGGGTGCCGCCAGCCGCTGCAACGCAGCTTCGGCCACTTCACGTTCCGGGCTGATGACGACGTCGATCGGCAGATGGTCACGCCGGTACAGATCGGAATAAATCGCATCAAGATAGCTTTGCGACCGCAGCCGCGCGATCTTTCGGGTAATGCCGAAAATCGAATGGGCGACCTGACACGTGACCATGTTCACCTCGTCGCTGTGGGTGGCCGCGATGATCATGTCGGCATCCCGCGCGCCCGCGCGTTCCAGCACATCGGGATAGCTGGCAAAGCCCACAATGCCCTGCACGTCCAGCGTATCCGAGGCGCGGCGCACCAGATCGGCATTGAAATCGATGATGGTCACATCGTTCTTTTCGCCCGACAGATGCCGCGCGATCTGCCAGCCCACCTGTCCCGCGCCGCAGATGATGACTTTCATGCACTAAGCCTTTTGCGGTTTGCGGCCCATCATCTGACAGAACGCAGGGTGCGGGTCAATCAAACCTCTTCTTCCTCCTCCTCGTCCAGCCGCACCATCCGCCCGCCTTTGGCGGTAGAGACAACGCCCAGCGATTTCAACTTGCGGTGCAGCGCACTGCGTTCCATGCCCACGAAACTCGCCGTGCGGCTGATGTTGCCACCAAAGCGGTTGATCTGCGTCAGCAGGTATTCGCGTTCAAACAATTCGCGCGCTTCGCGCAGCGGCAGCGTGGCCATCGCCCCGCCCAGCACCATCTTGCCGTCAGCCTCGCTGGGGCTGTCCTGTCCCGGCAATTCGCGCGCATCTATCGGACCGGTCCCTTCGCCGAGTATCAGCACCCGTTCAATCACGTTGCGCAACTGGCGCACGTTGCCGGGCCAGGGCATGGTTTGCAGCATCG
>JAYSSN010000241.1:0-9908 GCA_043720555.1 Rhodobacterales bacterium
CCGTCAGGTTGCGGCGTTTCAGGTTTGTGTCGCCGTCCTGAACGGCTTCACCGCCCTCGGCATCCCCGTCACACAGGCCGTGGGACAAGTCCGCCCCGGGAAAGGGGAAGCCCGACCGTCAAACGATTTGTGCAACAGAGCCATGTCGATGTAATAAGCCGGTCATGGCCTGCTGCGCTGTGCAAGAAATCCGGGCCCGATTGGCTGCAAACCAATACAAGCGACAGTCTGGAATTGTTGCGTCTTGTTGTTGGTCTGGTGAACCGGATCAAAACAAGATGCTACAAGGCGTGCCAGTAGACACCCGCCGGTTCGATCGTGACCCCGCCCCATTCCACCGGCACCGGGTTGTAGTTGAACCAGAACCGATGCGTGGCGCTGTCGCGGCGGCGCAGCCCTTCGGGTAGCGGATCGGGGTCGATGCCCATGGCGCGGGCAGCTTCGCTTACGATCCGGTCAAGCGTGTGGTCATCGGGCCAGCCCGCCAGATAGTGGATTGCGCCCGCGCTGACGATGGCGGGCCAGCCATCCTCGGTCGCTTCGTGCACGGTTGCGGTGCCGTCCAGCTTTTCCCGCCAGTGCAGAAACTGCCCACCCTTGACCAGCGGTACCGGCACGTCCGGCGGCAGGCTTTCCACCCGCGCGACGACGGCGTCCAGCCCCGGCAGGTTGGGCGGCAACGGTACGGGCGTCGCGAATTCGACCGTCTTGCCATTGGTCCGCGGCCCGATCAGCGCGCGGCCCTGATACACCTTCAACGCCGCCAGCATCGGGTCAGACAGCGTCGCGATGCCGGGGGCCAACAGCAGCTTGTACCCGCTCAGATCGCCGGTATCGGGCGGCAGGATATCCACATTCATGCCAAGGCGGCGCAGTGAGCGATAAAAGTGGAACGCCAGCCGGAAGTAATCGAAATCCTGACCCTGCGGTTGGGTCTGCCAAGCCCACGCGGATGCATAGTCGAACACCAGTGCCACATCGGCGCGCGCCGTACTGACGTCCGGCATCGCGGCCAGCTCGGACGCCACTTGCCCCGCCTCGGCAAACGCCTGAGCGGGGGCGCTGTCGGGGCGCAACAGCCCCGCGTGCATCTGTTCCTGCGCGAACGGCGCCTGGCGCCAGCGGAAATAGCACACGGCCTCGGCGCCATGCGCGAATGCCTCCCACGCCCACAGGCGGGCCATGCCGGGCAGGGGATCGGCATTCCACGGCGCCCAGTTCACCGGGCCGGGCTGCTGTTCCATGATCCACCACCGCCCACGGCCGACAGCGCGGTACAGGTCATGGTGGAACGCCTGAAAATCCGGGTCACCCTGCCGCACAAAGCGGCGCTTGTGGTCAGGCGTGACCCGCAGCCGGTCTGACAGAAACCCCAGCGGATAGCTGTCCCACGATGCGATATCAAGGTCGGCCCCGGTGGCGAAATGGTCAAACTCCGTCACATTGCCCATGTAGTTATGCGCAATCGGTGCGGTGGAATGCTTGCGGATGATGTCTGTCTGCACGCGATTGAACCCCGCCACCTCGTCGCTGGCAAAACGGCGGAAGGCCATCGTGTGGCTCGGGTTCGCTTCGGTCACCGTCAGGTTGGGCAGGCCGATATCGTCAAAGCTGGCATATTCCATCGACCAGAACACGTTGCCCCACGCCCGGTTCAGCGCATCGGGCGACTGATACCGCTGCGCCAGCCAGTCGCGAAAGGCATCCCGTGCTGCATCCGAATAGGACAGGGTCGTGTCATGGCAGCCGTATTCATTGTCGGTCTGCCATGCCGCCACATGCTGGTTGCGGCCATAGCGTTCCGCCAGTGCCGTCACGATGCGCGCGCATTCGGCGCGGTATCCCCTGTGGCTGAAACAATAGTGCCGCCGCGAGCCGAACCCGCGCGTCCGGCCCAGCGCGTCAACCGCGAGCATATCGGGGTGCTTGTCCAGCATCCAGCGTGGTGGCGTCGCCGTCGGTGTGCCCAGCACTACCTGCAAGCCCGCGTCGCCCAGTGTTGCAATCGCCCGGTCCAGCCATGCCCAGTCATAGGTGCCCGGCACCGGTTCCAACCGGCTCCAGGCAAATTCGCCGATCCGCACCCAGGTCAGGCCCAGCGCCTTCATCCGGGCGCCGTCCTGCGCCCATTGCGGTTCAGGCCAGTGTTCGGGGTAATAGCAGACGCCAAGGGTGCGTTTCACAGAATCACCTGATGTTCAGGAAGGCCGCGCGCGACGCCGCTGGCCGCAAAGGTCATGCCTGCGCGTGGATAGGCCGCGCGCGCGGCGTCGTCCATACTCTCAAGCGCCGTCGTGCAGTAAAGCGTGCGGTAGTCGTCCCCGCCAAAAGCCGGGCAGGACGTGTGCGGCGCATCAAAGCTGACCGCTGTCACCAGACTGCCATCGCGCCCATAGCAGGCCACCCGCGCCGCCCCCCATTGCGCCAGCCAGAGCCGCCCGTCGGCATCGCAGACGGCACCATCGGGGTTCAACCCTTCGGCTGCAAGGTCAAGATAGACCGAAGGCTCGCCGCGCGGCCAGCCATCGGCATCCAGCGCCACACGCATCACGCGGCCTGTGACGGTATCCGCAAAATGCGCGGTTTGCCCGTCGGCGGGAAAGCTGATCGCGTTGGGGATGGTGATGCCGGAATAAAGCCGGCGCAGCGTGCCGCGATAATAGCGCCAGATCGACCCGGCCCCCTTTTCGGCCTTCTTGCCCATGGTGCCGATCCAGAACCCGCCATAGGGATCGGCCCGGCCATCATTGGACCGCGTCACGGGATTGTCTGCCTCCAGCCCCACCACATCGGTGCGGGTGCCGGTATCAAGGTTGAACCGGAACAGCGCCTGCTCGGATGCAATCAGAACTTCATGCGCGTTCAGCCAGCCGGCGGCCGAAACCAGATGCGCAAAGTGCCATTCCTGTGGCCCATCCGCCCCTTTGGTCAGCAGCCGCTTGCCCAGGATATCAAACCAGTAAAGCTGGTTGCGTCTGGGATGCCACAGCGCTCCTTCGCCCAGATCGCACCGACGGTCATCGTGCACAGTCATGCAAGCGCCGCACGGTAGGCAGCAACGATCGTCAGCGCCCGCGCGGCAATCCCGGCCACGGGCAGGCCGGGGGTATAAAGCGCTGTGCCGATGCCAAACCCATCCGCGCCCGCACGCAGCCAGTCACCAAAGTTTGCAGCCCCCGCACCGCCCACGGCGTACACCTGCGTGCCCTTGGGCAGCACCGCGCGGATCGCCTTCAACCCCTCCGGGCCAATCAGCGAGGCGGGAAAAATCTTCAGGCCATCGGCACCTGCGGCAAGGGCGGCAAAGCATTCCGTCGGGGTCATCACACCGGGCCAACTGGCCATCCGGCGCGCTTTGGTGGCGGCGATCACGGCGGTATCGCAGTTGGGCGACACGATCAGCGTCCCGCCCGCATCGCTGACCTGCGCCACCTGTGCCGTGGTCAGCACCGTGCCCGCGCCGATTTCGGCCTGCGCGCCGAACGCTTTGGCCATCGCGGCGATGGACGCATAGGGCTCGGGCGAATTCAACGGCACCTCGATCCGGGTGATGCCCGCAGCAATCAACGCCTCGGCCACCGGCAGCGCCTCGGCCGGGGTCAGGCCGCGCAGAATGGCAATCAGGGGCAGATGGCTCATCATGCATGTTCCGGTTGGCGCAGGCTGGCAAGGCCCGCAAGGGTGCAGTCGGTGGCCGGGATCAGCGTGGCCACCACACCCTGAGCCTTTAGCGCCCGTGCATAGGTCGATGCAAGCCCTTCAGCCCCGATGATCGTTACCGGCTGCCCCAGCCAGTAGGGGCGCGAGGCGGCAAGTTCGACCCCGATCAACAGACCCGACAGGCGCGATTTCGCAGCGGCCGACGACAGGCCCGCGATCAACCCTTCGGCCCGCAGGCTGAACAGCCGTGCGCCGATCCGTTCGGGGCGCGACAGCGCATCGGAAAGGGCGGTGTCGAACGCAGCATCGTCCCAACCCTCGCCCGCCATCCCGTGCCGCAGCACCGATTGGGTGGACAGCAGGGCGAACATCTCTCCGGTCATGAAGGTCTGAAAGCTGACAACCTCGCCCGCGCTGATCTGCGCCCATTTGGAGTGGGTGCCGGGCAGGCACAGCACGCCGTCAAACCCCGGTTGCAGGGCCAGTGCGCCCGCGATCTGGGTTTCTTCGCCGCGCATCACATCTGCCGGTGTCATCTGGCGCAGGCCGGGGGCGATGCGCACATTCAGACGCGGATCAAGCGTTGGTACTTTCACCAGTGCGTCAGCGGCGACGGGCGTGCAGGGAACGGTGCGATAGGGTGCCTCGCACCAGCCCTGCCGCGATCCGACCATGCCACATGCAATGATCGTCGTCGGACCGGAAATCCACGGTGCGATCAGGCGCAGCAGTGCGGCCTCGAACGCGTCCCGCGCAAGTTTCCCCATGCCTTCGTCGGATGACGCATGGGCCAGAACCCCTTGCGCGCCCATGGCCCAGACGCGCAGGTTCGATGTTCCCCAGTCAACCGCAATCCAGTCAGGCGTCATCCTGTCACCACCACCCCGCCATCAATCACCAGTGCCTGCCCCGTCATCATCCTTGACGTCTTCGACGCAAGAAACAGCACGCCGCCCACAATATCATCCTCGACGATTTCATCGGGGATGCATTGCCGCGCAAGATGGGTGGCCAGCCCTTCAGGTGTCGCCCACATGTCGCGCTGCTTTTGCGTCAGCACCCAGCCGGGGGCAAGGGCGTTCACGCGGATGCGGTCGGGGCCAAACTCACGCGCCAGCGTGCGGGTCATGCCGTTGATGCCCGAATTGGCCGTGGTGTAGGCCACATAGCCCGCATTCCCCATGATGTAGCTGATCGAGGTAAAGTTGATGATTGCCCCACCCCCCATGGCCTGCATGCCGGGGATCACGGCCTGTGCGGCAAAGAAATAGGCCTTCAGGTTGATCGCCATCGACCAGTCCCAGAACGCCTCATCGGTTTCCAGCGACTTGTGCCGCTTGTCGTTTGCGGCGTTGTTCACCAGCACACTGACCGGGCCGTGCGCCGCCGCTGCGGCGTCCAGCGTGGCCTTCAGTTCAGCCATGACGGTGATGTCGCAGGGCAAGTACAGCGGGCGCTGGCCGGTGGCCTGTTCCATCTCGTCGCAGAACGCCGTGGCATCGGACCGCTGGCAGAACGCCACCTTCGCGCCCTGCCGCAGGAAGGCTTCGGTGATCGCGGCCCCGATGCCGGATCCGCCCCCGGTGACGAACACGGATTGGCCTTTCAGGTCCGGGAAGACGGGCAGGTCATCCATCAATGGCTCTCCCGCGTGACGGGCCGGGTATCCTTGCCGACCAGGAAATCGAGGTCGGCGCCCTGATGCGACTGCATCACATGGTCCACGTACAGCTTGGCATAGCCCCGCGTGTAATGCGCAGGATCAGGCACCCATGCCTTGCGCCGCGCGGCCAGCTCGGCGTCGGGAACCAGCAGTTCCAGCACACCTTGTGACGCCGATACGCGAATGCGGTCGCCGGTCCGCACCAATGCCAGATTGCCCCCGGCCTGCGCCTCGGGCGAGACATGCAGGATCACCGTGCCGTAAGCGGTGCCGGACATGCGGGCATCGGACACGCGGATCATGTCGCGCACGCCCTGTTTCACCAGCGCCGCAGGGATCGGCATGTTGCCCACCTCGGGCATCCCCGGGTAGCCTTTTGGCCCGCAACCCTTCAGCACAAGGATGGTGTCGGGCGTCACGGGCAGATCGTCGCGGTCGATATTGGCCTTCATGTCCTCGATATTCTCGAACACATGCGCCACGCCTTCATGCTCCAGCAACGCGGGGGTTGCGGCGGATGGCTTCACGATTGCGCCGTTCGGCGACAGGTTGCCCTTCAGCACACGGATACCCGCCGCCGGTTTGACCGGATCGTGGAAGGGACGGATCACTTCGGTGTTGAAGTTTTCGGCACCGTCGGCATAGGTGGAAATGTCTTTGCCCATCACCGTCTGGGATTTGCGCAGATGGGTGCGCAGTTCCTTCAGTACCACCGGCATGCCACCGGCATAGGCGAAATCCTCCATCAGGTACTTGCCCGAAGGCATGCAGTTCACCAGCAGCGGAATGTCCGATCCCAGCTCAAAATCGTTCAGGGTCAGATCGACTCCGACACGGCCGGCAATCGCCAGCAGATGCACCACCGCATTGGTCGACCCACCGACGGCGGCGTTGGCAAGGATGGCGTTCTCAAAGGCGGCTCTGGTCAGGATCTGACTGGGGCGCAAATCTTCGTCCACCATTTCGACGATGCGCCGCCCGGTGAGATGGGCCAGTGCCATGCGACGGCTGTCCACTGCCGGAAGCGCCCCGTTCAGCGGCAGCGACATGCCCATCGCTTCGACAAGTGACGACATGGTGGATGCGGTGCCCATCGTCATGCACACGCCCTTGGACCGCGACATCCCCGATTCCGCCGCCATGAAATCCTGCAACGTCATGTCACCGGCCCGGACTGCCTCGGAGAATTTCCACACATCGGTGCCCGACCCGATGTCCTTGCCCTGCCACTTGCCATTCAGCATCGGCCCGGACGACACGATGATCGCCGGCAGATCGACCGAGGCCGCCCCCATCAATTGCCCCGGCGTGGTCTTGTCACACCCGCCCAGCAGCACCACCCCGTCCATGCCATAGGCGCGGATGCATTCTTCCACGTCCATCGCCAGCAGGTTGCGAAACAGCATCGCCGTCGGCTTCATCTGTGTCTCGCCCAGCGACGTCACCGGGAATTCGACCGGAAAGCCCCCCGCCTCCCACACACCGCGCTTCACCCCTTCGGCCAGATCGCGCAGGCCGGAGTTACACGGCGTCAGTTCCGACCAGGTGTTGCAGATGCCGATGATCGGGCGGCCATCAAAGACGTGGTCAGGAAACCCCTGATTCTTCATCCACGACCGATGAATGAACCCGTCGCGATCCAGCTTGCCATACCAGGCCCGGTTCCGCCGTTGCTTGGGGTCAGTGGTCTGTGTCATCGGTCATGGCCTTCAGGATGAGTATTTGGGCAAAGAGAAAACATCACAGGCGGGCGCCTTCGACCACCCACATCGTGGCAGGCCAGGCGACTGGCAACATCACGCCCTGTTGCATCAGCGCGGCCCCCGTCAACGTCAGGGGAGACGATTTCATCGCATTCGGACCACGGCTTTGCGGGGGCGCATCGGTCGGGTTCAGCAGGCTGATGTCGTAGCGCGCGGCGGGGTCAAGTCCGGTCAGGCGCAAGGGGCGGGGCAGGGTCTGCACCGACGTTTCCGCCTGACCGGCAAAGAGTACGAAACGCGCGCCATCCCGCGCCACTTGCATTTCCGCAGTCACGGCGGCATCGGCGCTATCCAGCCGGTGGATCGTGCCAGCCATCATCCAGTCGCGGTTGGCTTTCCACCAGCCGGTTATGCCCGTCAGGGTGGCGGTTTCGGCATCTGTCAGTTCACGCAGGTCCATCTCGAATCCCATGTGGCGCTGGGCTGCGACCCACGCCCGGAACGCCATCGGCAGCACGCGGCCCGAGGTATGCGAATGGCGCGGGCCGACATGTGATCCGGTGATGCAGGCAGGCAGGAACAGCGCCGCGTCATGCTGCATTCGCAGACGTTCCAGCGCGTCGTTGCTGTCGGACAGCCATACCCGGTGAGTGCGCGCCAGGATGCCCGCATCAATCCGCCCGCCACCGGACGCGCAGCTTTCGATTTCGACCGCGGGATGGGCGGCGCGCAGCCGGTCAAACAGGGCGTAAACCCCATGCGTCTGGCTGGCCTCGACCACGGGCAGCAGGCGGTTATGATCCCACTTGATGTAGTCGATGGGGTATTCCGTCAGGATCGCCGACACCGCGTCGAACAGATAGTCCTGCACCGGTGGCAGGGCCAGGTTCAGCACCATCTGGTTGCGCCCCGCGATCTGGTCGGCGGGGCCCAGCATCCAGTCAGGATGCGCGCGCATCAGATCGCTGTCGGGGTTCACCATTTCCGGTTCAAACCAAAGCCCGAAGGTCATGCCCAGCGTGTGGATATGCGCGATCAGCGGATGCAAGCCAGCGGGCCATTTGCGCCGGTCAATCGTCCAGTCGCCAAGGCTGCTGGTGTCATCGTCGCGTTTTCCGAACCAGCCGTCATCCAACACGAAACGCTCGGCACCGATGGCGGCAGCACGGTCGGCAATCGCGCTGAGGCTGGTCAGGTCATGGCGGAAATACACCGCCTCCCAGCAATTGTAATGCACCGGGCGCGGGCGCTCCGGATCGGGCCATGTCACCACGCGGTCGCGCAGATCGTGCTGAAACGTGGCACCGATGCCGTTCAGGCCGCGGGTTGACACGCAGGCAATCAACGGCGCGGTTTCAAAGCTGGTCCCGGCCTCGGTCTGGGCACCCCAGGGATGGCCAAACTGGATCTGCCGCCGCCCGTCGGGCAGGTGTTCTGCCACCATGCGGTGCCCGCCGCTCCATGCATATTGCAGGGCATGTGCGGTGCCTTGGGTGTTGGTGCAGCCATCATTCGCCAAGATCGCATAGGGCGGATGTTCATGGCCCGAACGCCCGGTGCGCGATTCGCGCAGCCGGATGCCGGGGGTCCATGGCGTGCGGTTCAGATGAAACTCGCGTGTCCACTTGCCATGCACATCGATGATGTTGCCGCTCTGAGGCGCGGGCAGCACCGGCGTTGCCAGCCAATGCACGCGAAGGCGCGTGGCCGCTGTCAGCCGCGTTGTCATGACCAGCACGCCGGACGGCATGCTTTGGAACGAATGGGTCAGGGTGATGTCACCGTCGCGGCTGACGACCCGCAGCAGGCCGTCCGCCTGCGTGGCCCCGGCAAACGCAAAATGCGGGTGCAGCGGTGTGCCGTCGTCGGCCGCAATCACGATCCCTGGCTGCCCCTGAAATTCGCGGTGCGGGCACAGCGACAGCGGCGGCAGCGTATCCAGCATCCCCCCCGTCAGGTCATTGCGGGTGGCGGCGGCCAAGATGGCCAGATCCTCGCACGCGGGCAGGGATGGGCCCCAGTACACGGCTTCGGGCACGCCACCCCATGTCGCCAGAACCAAGGTCTGGTGTCCCGCATCCGCTCGCCAGGTATTCACTTCACAGCTCCCAGAGTCAGACCCGCGATAAAGTGCTTCTGCATCAGGAAGAACATCGCCACAGGCGGCAACGCAGCAA
Source organism: Rhodobacterales bacterium (assembly GCA_043720555.1). GTDB lineage: Bacteria > Pseudomonadota > Alphaproteobacteria > Rhodobacterales > Rhodobacteraceae > JAAFHS01. The sequence continues at coordinate 9,204 of JAYSSN010000241.1, forward strand.
GGATGGACCCGGCCGACACAAGATGCCAGGCGGCAACCCATTGACCGTTCAGCGAGGAAAGGCCAGCCGTGATCGGTTGCACGTCGGCCTTGGTGGTCAACACGGTCGCCCAGAAAAAGTCATTCCAGATGAATGTGAAGATCAGCACCGAAAGGGCGGCAATCGCGGGCCGCATCAGCGGCAACACGATATACCAGAAGATGCGCAGTTCGCTGACACCTTCAACCCGCGCCGCTTCGATCAGTTCGCGCGGGAGGGCGCGAATGAAGTTGCGCATGAACAACGTGCAGAACCCGGACTGAAACGCGATGTGGAACAGGATCAGCCCGGTATAGGTGTTGATCAGGTCCAGACGGTCGGTCATGTCGCGCACCGGCACCATCAGGATCTGGAACGGCACGAAGTTTCCTGCAACGAACAGAAAGAAGACCAGAAGGTTGGCGCGGAATTTGTAAATACCCAGCGCAAACCCTGTCATGCAGGAAATCGACACCACGCCGATCACCGTCGGAATGGTGACGTAGAACGAATTCAGCAGGTACTGGCCCATCGGGGTGTTCTGAAACACTTCGACATAGTTCTGCCAGGCAAACGACGATGGCCAGCCAAAATAGTTCCCGGCGGCAAGGTCGGATGCGGGGCGCACAGAGGTGAAGGCGACGCCGATCAATGGCAGCAGCCACAGGATCAGGACAATCGGCAGTG
>JAYSSN010000242.1:0-1566 GCA_043720555.1 Rhodobacterales bacterium
ACGATTTTGCCGCCGAAAGCGACGTTTGGCACCTTGTCGAGTGGTGGGTTGTATTGAACAGATGATTGGTGCGTGGGAGTGGTGCGCATGAATGCGCACCCTACGGTGGCTGTTATTTAAGTGGAGACCGAGATGCGTGCCGAGACTGTGAACAATGTGGCCGCGATTGAGAAATCGTTGGGTTTGCTGCGCCAGCGGTTGGGCTGGGACACCGCAAGACATCGGTTGGAAGAACTGGATGCAATGTCGGAAAATCCCAAGTTGTGGGATGATGCCGCCAAGGCGCGAAAACTGATGGCTGAGCGGCAAGTCTTGGCTGATGCGATTGGGTCGTATCAGGCGCTGGCAACGGAGTTGAAGGATTGGGTCGATCTGATCGAACTTGGCGAGGCTGAGGGTGATGTCGAGATCGTCGCCGAGGCCGAGGACGCGCTGAAGGCGTTGCAGGAACGGGCGGCAAAGCGTGAACTTGAGGCGCTGCTGAACGGCGAGGCCGACGCCAACGACACATTTCTTGAGATCAATGCTGGGGCTGGGGGCACCGAGTCTTGCGACTGGGCCAATATGCTGGCGCGGATGTATGTACGCTGGGCCGAGCAGCATGGCTATAAAGTCGATCTGATGGCCGAAAGCGCCGGTGAGGAAGCCGGGATCAAATCGGCGACCTATCAGATCAAAGGGCTGAACGCCTATGGCTGGCTGAAGGCGGAAAGCGGCGTGCACCGGCTGGTGCGGATTTCGCCGTTCGATTCGGCGGCCAAGCGGCACACGTCGTTTTCTTCGATCTGGGTCTATCCGGTGGTGGACGATAATATCGACATCGAGATCAACCCGAATGATTGCCGCATTGATACTTACCGATCCTCCGGCGCGGGCGGGCAGCATGTTAATACCACGGATTCGGCGGTGCGGATTACCCATTTTCCGACCGGGATTATGGTCACGTCCTCGGAAAAGTCACAGCACCAGAACCGGGCGAACTGCTGGGCGGCGTTGAAATCGCGGCTGTATGAATTGGAACTGCGCAAGCGCAACGAAAAAATTACCGAGCAGCACGAAAACAAGGGCGATGCCGGTTGGGGCAACCAGATACGCTCGTATGTGTTGCAGCCCTATCAGATGGTGAAAGACCTGCGGACCAACTATGAAACCTCGGATTCGCAGGGGGTTTTGAACGGCGATCTGGACGGGTTCATGGCCGCAGCTTTGGCGATGGATGTGACCGGCAAGTCAAGGGGCGAGGCACAGGCGAGGGAGTAGCCGTGGCGGTTTGGCTGCGACCGTTGCGATGCAGAAAGTTCAAAGGTCGGTATTGCAGAAACCTTGTCGTGGGCGCAGGTCCGCGACCTTGCATGACGGCAGAGGGGCCCCGGATCAAGTCCGGGGCAGCCGGATTCAACTGTGCGACGTGCTTTCGCGCGACGCGCCTTTCGGTTTGTCGGAAGACGAATTCAGCGGGTCTTCTTGGCGCTGGACGGAACCTTCAAAATGCGCACCGCTTTCGATGGCGATGGTTTTGTGGACGATGTCGCCTTCGACGCGGGCCGAGGAGGTGAGGCGCACTTT
>JAYSSN010000243.1:0-1565 GCA_043720555.1 Rhodobacterales bacterium
CTTGACACCCATCTGCGACGCGCGTATTCGTGTATTGAAGCGCTTCATTAGACTATACAACAGTTTTGGAGCGCTTCAAACAGTTTAATTTCCGGAAAAAGCGCGTGCCGCATCTTGCGGCAGATGCTGGCGGTTTGCCCGGTGGGATATGACAGTGCGGAGGTAGCAGTGATCCATAGTCGCGCCGGTAACCCGTTGAATTCCATTGAGCGCATCGCCTCACTTTCGCGGCAATGCCGTCGATCCCCGCACCGCCAATTCCACCGGCAGCACAACCTGCTTTGGTGGCCCGCCCTCGAACAGGATGCGGGCGGCAGCGCGGCCCTTTTCAGCGACGGGCTGGACGATGGTGGTCAGTGGCGGCTCGAACAGCGCCAGTTGCGGCGGATCGTCAAAACCAACAACCGACAGGTCGCGTGGAACCTGGATGTTGCGGCGGCGAATTTCGGAAAGCACCGCAAGATTCTGGGTATCCCCCAGGGTGATTATGGCGGTCATGTCCGGCGCGTTGTCCAGCAGCATGGCGACACCCACGGTCGCACCCCCGAATGTCGGGTCGTGAACCGAGCCACCGAAAACCTCGACAATCGGCACGTCATTGATCGAAATGCCGACAGTCGCCAGCTCCTCGGCGACCCCGGCCAAGCGCTCGCGGTCATTGTGATAACCTCCGGTCAACCGATGATGCGCTTCGGACGGGCCGTGGAACACCGGTGGCTGGTGGCTGTGCCGCAGCACCGTCACGATGCCGAAGCGCCGGTGGCCGAGATCAATCAGGTGCCGGGCCGCCTGGCGCGCCCCGCCCCGGTCATCGACCCGCACCGAATTCACATCCGGCCCCGCATCAACGTCCATCAGCACAAACGGCACCCGGCCCCGGCGCGACGGCTCGATCAGGTCGGCCTCCTCAAGGCTGCCGAAGATGAATCCATCGACCAGAGCGTTGCGGATGCCCTCGGCCTTTTGCCCTTCGATTCCCGAGACCAGATGCAGTCCAGCGCCATGTTCTTCGCAGATGTCGGCAACCCCGGCCAGAAACTCGGTCATATAGGGGTGGCGAAAGGCGATGGTGATGCCGATGTCGCCGGGCGGCACCACGGCAATGGCATTTGCCCTTCCGCCACTAAGCAGGCGTCCTTTCGGATCAGGCCCGGCATAGCCCAACGCCAGCGCCGCTTCCTTGACGCGTCGCTGCAATTCCGGGCTGACCTTCTGCGGTGCGCTGAAGACATTCGAGGCGGTTGCCTTGGAAACCCCAGCCGCCGCGGCCACATCAGAAAGTTTTGCTCGCATGTGTTTCACCATTTTTAACCGGTTCAAAAATCGACTTGACTCTCGCCGAGTTAGGCGTAGTTTCTCGTTTGAACCGGTTCAATGTTTCGTCTACTTAGTTTTGAACCGGTTCATAGAGTCATAGTGCGGAGAGACAAGAAAGACAAGCTCTGACAGGTCCCCTGTCAGAAACGTCAGACTTTTGCCAACGACAGGAGGACAAGATGGACACAAGGATGATGGTGAGAATGGCGGCAGCTTTGGTTCTTGCCACCAGCACCGCTCAGGCGGAG
>JAYSSN010000244.1:0-3752 GCA_043720555.1 Rhodobacterales bacterium
TGGCGCGGCGTCTCGGGCTGCCGTATCGCAGTGGTGGCGCGTTCTGCGGATCCAAGCTGCCGGACGCGCAGGCGGCCTACGAGACGGCGAACAGCCTGAACATGGCGCTGCTGTCGGGCGTCAATTTCATGCTGCATGCCTGCGGCTGGCTGGAAGGCGGGCTGGTCAGCTCATACGAGAAGTTCGTGATGGACGCAGACCAGTTGGGCACGCTGCATCATCTGGCCCAGGGTATCATGATGGATACCAACGGCCAGGCGATGGACGCGATCCGGGAAGTGGGGCCGGGCGGGCATTATCTGGGGTGCGAGCATACGCAGGCCAATTTCAAGTCGGCGTTCTGGCGGTCGGACCTGCTCGACTACAAACCGTTCGAGACCTGGGCCGAAGAGGGCGCGCGCGATACGCAGGCCCTCGCCGCGGAACGTGTGGCCAAGATGCTGGGTGATTATCAGGCACCCGCGTTGGATGAAGGGGTGCGCGACGCGCTGCATGACTATGTCGCGCGCCGCAAATCCGATATGCCGGATGCGTTTGTCTAACTGACAAGGCGCGGCAGGCGGCTTGCCTCGGCGATCAGGGCGGCCAGCAGTTCGATATGGCGGGCGGGGGAGTAATCTGCCTCGCCCGAAAGCCGTGTCTGTTCCAGCTTTTCCTCTGCCGAAATCAGGCGTGTGACGGCCTGCGCGGGCGTCGCATCGCGCCCGATCAACCCCTCAAGATTGTGCCCGCGGCGATAACCCGCAAGGCCGTGACGTGCGGCCTGCATCAGCAGGCGGGGGCGGCGGATGGTCTCCAGGACGGCAAGGATATCGGGCATGGCAGCGCCTTCGGTGTGAGGAATCGAGGCAAAAACCATTGCACACCACAACCCTGCGTTGCTTATCCTGGATATTGACCGCACGGTTCCTTGCGAATTGCTAAAGAATTCTGAACAATTATCCACAAACGGTTAACCACTGACCATCATTGAGGAATGCAACCTATGCGTGTTACTGCGGCTGTCATCACAGCGCCACCGCCAGCGATGCCGAAGCCGGACGCAAGATGAACCAAACGACCGTCCCGCGTTTGCCGGTTTGGCTTCCTGATGCCTTGCGCTGCTACATCGACCACACCAGTGCCGGGCTGTCGCTGCGCGCCCTTGCGCGGCGCGAAGGCATTCATCCGTCAACCGTTCTGCGCCAGGTGCGGCGTCTGGAAAGTCGCCGTGACGACCCGCTGATCGACGAGGCCATGACTGCCCTTGGTCTTGTCACAAACCCGATTTCCGTACTCTCTGATCGAAAGGACAGCCCTGCCATGACTGCGCCGATCCGCCAAGGCGGTCTTGTTGTTGATGATGAAACCCTGCTGCGCGAAGGCCGCCGCATGTTGCGCCGCCTTGCGGAAACTGGGGCGTTTCTGGCGATTGCACCCGAGATGGAAAAGGCGGTCGTACTGCGCGAATTCCCCGATGGGCGGTCGGCGCGGACGGGGGTGGTCGACCGCGCGGTGGCGCAGGCCTTTGTGCTGAAGGACTGGATCAGCCCCCGCAAGTCAGGCCGCGTGACCACGTATGAAATCACCTCGGTGGGGCGGGCCGCGCTGAAGCGGATGCTCGATGAGGCGAGCCGTTTGCACGAGGGGGGGCTGGCCGAGGCGGCAAATCTTTTTGGCGATCAGCACCGCGACTGGGACGTGCGCGAGGTGCCCGAGGGTGCTGTGTCGCGCCGGGTGCGGTACAACATTGCAGAAAGCCCGATCGGTGTGCTGGGGCGACGGCGGGACCGGGATGGCAAGCTGTTTCTGGAGCCCGAGATGATCGAGGCGGCGGAACGGCTGCGCGAGGATTTCGAGCTGGCGCAGATGGGCCCGCGTGTGGCGCAGAACTGGGACAGGTTCCTGACGGCAGGGGATCGGGGCAACTTTCGCCCCGATGCAGGCATGGCCGAAGGGCCACGTGCAGCGCGCGACCGGGTGGCGCTGGCCCTGCGCGATCTGGGGCCGGGGTTGGGCGATGTGGTGCTGCGGGTCTGCTGCTATCTGGAAGGGATCGAGATGGCGGAAAAACGCATGGGCTGGGCGTCACGGTCGGGCAAGATCGTGCTGCGGATCGCGCTGATGCGGCTGAAGCGGCATCATGATGAGACGTATGGGAAATCAGGTCCGCTGATAGGATGAAGATCCGACGGCGCACTGAAAATCTCGGTCGTGGAACTTCAGGGGCGTGCGGGGAAAAGGGGGCGGTGACGCCCCCCTTTTTTTTACTCGGCGGCTTGGCGGGCGCCAGCAAGGGCGCTGCGGGCGGACCGGATGCCGTCGCCATAGGCGGGTGAAATGCGGTCGTAATGCACAAGGACGCGGTCGATGATGTCTTGGGCGACGCCCTGCATCGCTTCGGCCGTGTTCATGTACAGGCGCGCCTGCTGGTCGGCATTCATCAGGTCGTGCAGCGCACGGGGCTGGATATAGTCATCATTCCCGTCCCGATGGTTGAAGCGCGCGGCATCGCCGTCGATGCGCAGCGGGGGTTCCTTGATCGACGGATCCTCTTTGGCGCTTTCGGCGATGGAGTTGGGTTCGTAATAGGCATCGGTATGGCCCGTCTTGAGGCCATACGTGTTCATCGACCCTGCCTGATGATAGTGGTTGACCGGGCATTTCGGCTGGTTCACCGGCAGCGATTCATAGTGCGTTCCAAGCCGATAGCGGTGCGCATCGGCGTACGAGAATACACGCGCCTGCAGCACCTTGTCGGGGCTGAACCCGATGCCTGGCACCACGTTTGACGGGCTGAACGCCGCCTGTTCGATTTCCGCAAAGTAGTTTTCGGCGTTGCGGTTCAGCTCTATCACACCGACGTCGATCAGCGGATATTCGGCATGCGGCCAGACCTTGGTCAGATCGAACGGGTTGTATGACGTCTTTTCGGCATCCATCTCCGGCATGATCTGGATTTTCACGTCCCACTTCGGGAAGCGGCCCTGTTCGATCGCACCGAACAGTCGTTCCTGATACCCTTCGCGGGTCTGGGCGATGACGGCGTTGCCCTCGGCATTGGTAAAGAAGTCATGGCCCTGCCGGGTCTTGAAGTGGAACTTTACCCAGTAACGCTCGCCGGCTTCATTGTAGAAGCTGAAGGTGTGGCTGCCGAAACCGTCCATCTGCATCGGGCTTTGCGGCAGGCCGCGGTCGGACATCAGGATCGTGACCTGATGCAGCGCCTCGGGCGAGAGCGACCAGTAATCCCACATGGCCGTCGGGCTGCGCATGTTGGTTCGCGGGTGACGTTTCTGGGTGTGGATGAAATCGGGGAACTTGTAGGGGTCGCGCAGGAAAAACACGGGTGTGTTGTTGCCCACCATGTCCCAGTTGCCTTCGGTTGTGTAGAACTTCACCGAAAAACCGCGCACGTCGCGTTCGTGATCGGCGGCCCCCGCTTCGCCCGCCACGGTGGAAAAGCGGCTGATGATCGGGGTCGAAGTGCCGGGTTTGAAGACCGCGGCGCGGGTGTATTTCGTGACGTCATGGGTCACGGTGAACGTGCCATGGGCGCCCCAGCCTTTGGCATGCACGACCCGTTCAGGAATACGCTCGCGGTTCTGATGGGCCAGTTTTTCCAGCAGCTGGTAATCTTGCAGCAGCAACGGGCCACGCGGCCCAGCGGTCATGGAGTTCTGGTTGTCGGCTATCGGCGCACCCGCCGTCGTCGTCAGACGTCTGGTCATTGAATGTCCCCCCCTTTTTGTAGGATGATGGACTATGGCGCA
>JAYSSN010000245.1:0-9877 GCA_043720555.1 Rhodobacterales bacterium
CCGGCGCTGGAAGGCGGGGCGCGGATGTATCCCATCACCCTGCCATTCGCGGAAGCCTTGCGCGATGTCCCCATTGTCGGACCGCTGTATTACGAGGTGATCTCTGGCCATTCCATCCTCGTCTACATCGCGGTCCTGCTTGTTCCCGCATCGTGGTGGCTGCTGTACCGCACACGGTTCGGGCTGCGCCTGCGCGCCGTCGGCGAAAACCCCGCATCGGTTGATACCGCTGGCGTCAGCGTCGTTGGCCTGCGCTTTGCCGCCGTCGCCATCACCGGTGTCCTGTGCGGCCTTGCTGGGGCCTATATGGCTACGGCCCTGCAGGCGGGCTTTGGGCGCGAGATGACGGCAGGGCGCGGCTATATCGCCCTGGCCGCACTGATCTTTGCCAAGTGGCGTCCGTGGTCGGCGCTGTGGGCGACGCTTCTGTTCGGGTTCTTTCAGGCCATTGCCCTGCGGCCCGACGTGGTCGAAGCATTTCTCAGCGTCAAAGTCCCGGTCCCGGTGCTGGATGCCCTGCCCTATGCCCTGACCGTCTTCGTTCTCGCCGGTTTCATCGGCAAGGCCGTCCCGCCCCGCGCAGGGGGTGAGCCATATGTGAAGGAACGTTAGTTCGGTGAAAATCGGATGCTGGCATTTACTCCCGTCATGCTCTGGATCAACGGTTTGACCGAAAAGCAAAGTCGCATCCGCATGGCAGTTCGATTCGAAATTGGGGTCAGCGGGGCGCGCGGCGCCAAATCATGTCGCCGAGTCCCGCATCATTCCCATAGCTCCACCACATCGCTCTGATCGCGGACCATCCCCACAGGCACAGGGCAGGCACAAAAGCCGACCCGGCCGGACGTGACATGCTGCACCGCATCCCCCCGAATGGTGCCCGACTGCGACAAATCTGGAACGGACGGCATCTGAAATCTGGCACTATGCACACGCGGCATTCCAAGCGTTTGACTTCATGAACCGATCGGCGCAAGCCTTTGGGAAAACACCATCCCTTCGGGCAGGCCGCAGATGCAGCTTTACCTCCCCATTGCCGAGGTATCGGTCAACGCCTTTCTGTTGCTGGGCCTTGGCGGGATTGTGGGCTTTTTGTCCGGCATGTTCGGGGTTGGCGGCGGGTTTCTGATAACGCCGCTTTTGTTCTTCATCGGTATTCCGCCCGCCGTGGCCGTGGCCACCGGGGCAAATCAGGTCGTGGCCTCGTCCGTTTCGGGTGTTCTGGCGCAGGTGCGCCGCAAGGCTGTCGATTTCCGGATGGGTCTGGTGCTGCTGGCCGGCGGCATGATCGGATCTGCCATCGGCATCTGGGTGTTTGCGCAATTGACCGCACTGGGGCAGGTCGATCTGTTCGTTCAGTTGTCTTACGTCATATTCCTCGGGCTCATCGGGGCGATGATGCTGCAGGAAAGCGTGCGCAGCCTGTGGGCGTCACGCAAAAACCGGCCCGTGCGCCGCAGCCATGTCCACACCTGGGTGCACGGGCTGCCGTTAAAGATGAAGTTCCGTGCCTCGGGCCTGTACATTTCGGTCCTGCCACCGCTTGGGGTCGGGGCGCTTGTCGGGTTTCTGGCCGCGATCATGGGCGTCGGTGGTGGCTTCATCATGGTACCCGCGATGATCTATCTGCTGGGTATGCCGACAAAGGTTGTCGTCGGCACGTCGCTGTTCCAGATCATCTTTGTCACCGCCTTTACCACCATCATGCACGCCGTCACCAACCAGACGGTCGATATGCTGCTGGCGTTGCTGCTGATCATGGGCGGGGTGATCGGCGCGCAGCTGGGCACCCGTGTCGGCGTGCGCCTGAAGGCCGAACAACTGCGCGTCCTGCTGTCCCTGATGGTTCTGCTCGTCGCCATCAAGATCGCCCTCGACCTGCTGCTGGAACCATCAGAGCTTTACTCGATCACGCCGGGCCTGCTGCCATGATCCGCCTCGCCGCCCTGATCGCGTGCATGGCAGGCCCCTGTACCGCGGAAGAAATCGTGGCTGGCCTGTCGCAGAACAATGTCTCGATCACGGCCAATTTCGACGGCTCGGAGATCCTGATCTATGGCGCGGTCAAGCGCGATTCCCCCACGCCCACCGACCACCCGATGGAGGTGATCGTGACGGTCGAAGGCCCTGCGATCCCCATGACCATCCGCCGCAAGGACCGCCGCGCGGGCATCTGGGTCAACAGCGAAACCGTCACTGTCGACAGCGCCCCGACCTTTTACGCCATCGCCACCACCGGCCCCATGGCATCCGTGCTGAAAGACACCGAAAACCTGCGCTATCAGATCACCATCCCCCGCGTGATCCGCGCCGTCGGCATCACATCCGAGGCGACGGAGGCCGGCGCTTTCGTGCAGGCGCTGCTGCGCATCCGCGATGCCGAAGGCGTCTACCGCGTCGATCAGGGTGCCGTTGAATTTTTGGAAGAAACCCTGTTTCGCGCCGATGTCGTGCTGCCCTCGAACCTGACCGATGGCGAATACCGTGTGCGCATTTTCCTGACCCGCGATGGCCGCGTCGTGGATAGCCAGGAACGTGTGATCGGCGTGCGCAAAGAAGGGCTGGAGCGATTCTTGTTCAACCTCGCCCATGACTATCCGCTGGTGTCGGGCATCGCCTCGGTGCTGCTGGCCGTTGCGGCGGGTTCCGCCGCCAGTGCTGCGTTCCGGATGGTGCGGATGTAGGTCAGCGGCTCATTGCCTGATGCGCGCGGTATCTGTCGCAGCATGGCAAACCCATGGATAACGAACGCCGGCGACTGACTCTTCAAAATATGAAGCCGCAAACTTCAAACGGAAGCTGCCAGCCGTCAACTGCTGGCTGTCGTTGGGCGCCCCGCCCGACAGCCCACGGCAATCGTCACGCTGCGGGGGTAAGGTTCATCATGCGGAAGATTGATAATGCCACTCAACCACGCCCCGGCGGCATCAGGAAATGCCCTGTCGCCTGGGCAAACAACCGGCTGCGATTGTCCTGCCACGCCTCGACATGGACGCTCGCATAGCGCCGACCCGACCGGTTGACCCGTGCCCGCGCATAGGCATCGCGCGGCAATCCGGACCGCAGGTAGTCAATGCTGAAGTCAATCGTCTTGGGCAGACGCGGCAGGCTGTGCCCCGCCCCCGCCTCCATCCCGTCCCACAGGATCGACCAGCTCAGTTCCACAATCGCCGCCACCTCCAGAAACGCAGCGATAGCACCGCCATGCAGCGCAGGCAGCACAGGATTGCCGATCAACTGATCCGCATAAGGCAGCAGCGCCGTCAGCTCATCCCCGCGCCGGTCAAACCGGATGCCAAGGAACGCCGCATAGGGAATGCCCTCGACCAGCCCGCGAAGGGCCGTATCCCTGCGTTCCTTGATAACCTGCACGGGCTCGGGTGTCGGGCGCATCATGGCTCTCCGGCGCGGCTCAGGGTGAAGGCGCCGCTTGCTGTGGCGACGGGGCGATCCGTGTCGTCATCCATCGCCGTTGCCCGCACAAACGCCACGCTGCGCGTGACGTGATAGCACTCTGCCTGCGCCCTGATCCGCTGCCCCGGTGTCGCGGGGCGCATATAGTCGATCCGCAGATCCAGCGTGGCGGTGCTGACCGGTGCTTCGGGGTGGCACATCACCGCTGCGCCCGACGCTGTATCCATCAACGCCGACACGACCCCCCCGTGCATCACGCCTGTCGCCGGATCACCGATGAACCGCGCATCGTATGCCATCGAAATCACGGCCCGCCCGTCGCCAATCGCATCCACCCGCATGCCCAGGGCCGCGCTGTGCGGAAGGGCGCTGATGAACTGTCGGGCGATGTCAACCGGGCTGGGCATGGCGCGCATATTCGCTGATTTCCCGCCACCTGCAAGATGGTGCCTGCACGCTGGTTGCGCGCGACCGTCCGCGCGCGCTAATGTATCCTGCAGGAGGAGTGCCGATGACCGATATCCGCCTGTCTTTCAAAGAGATGTGCGCCCGGTTTGATGTAACCCCGCGCACCCTGCGGTACTACGAGTACATCGAACTGCTCGCCCCGGAAAAAGATGGCCGCGCCCGCTGGTATACCGCGCGCGAATTGGCCCGCATGAAGCTGATCCTGCGCGGGCGGCGATTTGGCTTCAGCCTGGAAGAAATCCGCCAGTGGCTGCTGATCTACCGCCAAAAGGGCACCGGCCCGCAGCTGCACAGTTTTGTCGATCTCGCGGACCGTCAACTGGCCGTTCTGGAAGAACAGCGCGCGCAGCTTGATCTGACCATCGCCGAACTGCGCGCCCTGCGTGACGAGTCCGCCAAGGGCACGGACTGATCCTGAATCAGGCGCAGGACACCGCCTTGGGTCGAAAAAACTGACAGCTCCCCCTACATAAATTGCGCGTCGCCGGGGTGTTTTGACATGACCTTTCGTCAAACGGAAAGTGACGCAACGTCCCGCTTACGTAAACGTCATTCCCCCTAGTAGGTTGATCCGGTGAGCCCGATGTCCGCTGCGACAGATCACATCTGCGAGGACATCTGATGATCACGACTGACACCATGACGATCCGCGAAATGTGCCAGGCTTTCAACGTGACGCCCCGCACGCTTCGTTTCTACGAGGCTAAAGAGCTGCTTTCTCCGATCCGCACGGGCACACGCCGGCTGTTCACCAAGGCCGATCGTGCCCGACTGACGCTGATCCTGCGGGGCAAGCGTTTTGGTTTCAGCCTGGAAGATATCCGGCAACTGCTGGGTATGTATGACCGCGACGGGTCAAACGAAGGCCAACTGAACAAAACGCTGGAAGTGGGCCAGGACCGCCTGAACCAGATGGAACACCAGCGCGCGGAACTGGAGATGGCCATCGCAGAGCTGAAAGAACAACTGGCCCTCACGGCCGAGATGCTGAAAGGCTGCCGCAACGCGGCGTGAAAGGATACCACCAATGCCCAGCTACACCGCCCCCGTCAAAGACATGCAGTTCGTTCTGCATGACGTGCTGAATGTGACGGGATCGGATGTGCCGGGTTACGCCGATCTGGACGCGGGCTTTACTGCGGCCGTGCTGGAAGAGGCCGGCAAGATCGCCCGTGATGTGCTGGCCCCGCTGAACGCGAGCGGCGACCGCGAAGGGTGCCGGTTGGAAAATGGTATCGTGCGTACCCCCAAAGGCTTTGATGCGGCCTTCAAGGCGGTGAAAGAGGGTGGCTGGACAGCGCTTGATTGCGACCCGGCCTATGGCGGGCAGGGCATGCCTTATCTGATGGGCACCGCCGTGGGCGAGATGTTCGTGTCGGCCAACATGGCCTTCAACATGTATCAGGGCCTGACCCACGGCGCTTATTCCGCCATCCACGCGCATGGAACCGACGCACAAAAGGCCACCTACCTGCCCAAGATGGTCAGTTGCGACTGGACCGGCACCATGAACCTGACCGAACCGCATTGCGGCACCGACCTTGGCCTGATGCGCACCAAGGCCGAACCGCTGGCGGATGGCAGCTACAAGATCACCGGGCAGAAGATTTTCATCTCGGCCGGTGATCATGATCTGGCCGAAAACATCATCCATCTCGTGCTCGCCAAGGCCCCCGGTGGCGGTGAAGGCACCAAGGGCATCAGCCTGTTCATCGTGCCAAAGCTGATGGTGAACAGTGACGGCAGCCTCGGGGCACGCAATGGCGTGAGCGTTGGCAAGATTGAAGAGAAGATGGGCATTCACGCCAATGCCACCTGCGTGATGAACTATGACGGGGCCACCGGGTTCCTGCTCGGGGAACTCCACAAGGGCATGCGCGCCATGTTCACCATGATGAACGAAGCCCGCATCGGCGTCGGATTGCAGGGCTATGCCCTGGCCGAGGTCGCGTACCAGAACGCGCTCGTCTATGCCAAGGATCGGCTGCAAGGGCGCGCGGTCACGGGTGCGGAAAACCCCTCCGGCCCTGCCGATCCGCTGATCGTGCATCCCGACATCCGCCGCAATCTGATGGACCAGAAATCCTTTGTCGAAGGCGCGCGCGCATTCACCTTCTGGGGTGCCTCGCTGATCGACCGGGCAACCCATGGTGATGAGGCCGCCGAAGGCCTGATTTCCCTGCTGACGCCTGTCATCAAGGGGTTTCAGACCGACAAGGGATTTGAGATGGCCATCGCCGCCCAGCAGATTTACGGCGGGCATGGCTATATCGAGGAATGGGGCATGTCGCAATTTGCCCGCGACGCGCGGATCGCCATGATCTATGAAGGCGCAAATGGCGTGCAGGCGCTTGATCTGGTGGGGCGCAAGCTCGCCGCTGATGGTGGCAAGCATGTGATGGCGTTCTTTGATCTGGTGAAAACCTTCATCAAGGAATCTGAAGGCGAAGACCGTCTGAAAGGCCTGCTCGACCCGCTGAAAACCGCGTCCAAACAGATGCAAGCGGCGGGGATGTTCTTTATGCAGAACGGCATGAAGAACCCGAATGCCGCACTCGCCGGGTCTAATGATTTCATGCACCTTATGGGCCATGTCTGCCTTGGGCTGATGTGGGCGCGCATGGCGAAGGCCGCCTGTGCGGCCCTTGACGCAGGCACCGGCGACAGCGATTTTCTGCAATCCAAGATTGCCACGGGCCGCTACTATGCCGCGCGCCATCTGCCCGCCTGCGGCATGCATCTGGCCCGCATCGAAAGCGGCGCCGATCCCGTGATGGCACTCGGCGCCGATGCGTTCTAAGGTCAGGCTTCACCGTTTGCAGGGAACTGGACCATGCCCAAACGCTTTCGCCTGACCCGCCGTTTCCCCGTTGCCATGACCGAAGAAGGTTACCGCCGTCTCAAGCGTTTTGCCGCCGAGGCCGGGCTGGATGAGGGCGAGGCGCTTTCGTTTCTGTTTGAACACTTCGACAGTGTCACCGATCACGACAACCTGACCCACCGGCTGCGGCTGTTCAATTCCGAACTGGAAAGCCGCAAGCACTAATACGGGAGACCGCGCGATGACGTTGTTCAAAGCCACACTTGTCGCCCTGGCGCTGGCCCTGACCCCGGCGTTCGCCGAAGAACTGTCGGGCGAAGATCGCGCGGCGGTCACCAGCCGCGTGGATGCATTCAACACCGCGTTTGCCGCGGGCGACATGGCGGCAGTGTTTGATTTCATGCCACCGAAAATTCTCGTGGCCCTGTCAGATCAATCCGGCCTGTCCGAAGAAGACCTTCTGGCCGCGATGGAAGGACAGATTGACGCCGCCATGGCACTGGCCACAATTGACAGCTTTGAGATGGACATGGACACGGCCAGCTATCAGATGACGCCGGATGGCAGCCGCGGCTATGTCCTGATCCCCACCGAAACCGAAATGACGGTGCAGGGCACGGGCGCGATGAAAGCAACCACCGACACCCTCGCCTTTGCCGACGAGGGCGCATGGTACCTCGTGCGCGTGGATGACCAAGCCCAGGTGCAACTGCTGACCGCCGCTTATCCGGAATTCACTGACGTCACATTTGAACCCGCTGTCATCATGGCGGTTGAATGATGGCCATGTCGCCCTGCGCGTATGCGGCATGTCGGGCGCCCGGCGCGTGGGGGTGTGGGCCTCAGTATTCGGGCACAGAGATAACAGCTTCGGTGCACCCCGGCCCGAGGGGTTGGCCCAACCCGTGTGAGAGCTTCACGCGCAGGCCGGGGCGGCGGCGTTCCCTTTGGCGGTCATCGGGACACCTGTCGGCACCGCAGTTCCGGGCATGGCAACGGAATGTCAGCAAAGCGTCTGATGGTTTTCTCTTTGTCCAGATACTCAAATCCCACAGCACAGTCACGATAACGCAGAGGCAAAGCCAATGACCGTCAAACTCTACTGCTTCGGCGAAAGCGGGAACGCCTACAAGGTGGCTCTTGCCCTGACCTTCGCCGATATGGAATGGGAGCCGGTGTTCGTCGATTTCTTCAACGGCGCGACCCGAACCCCGGAGTTCCGCGCCCTCAATCCGATGGGCGAGGTACCGGTACTGGTGGATGGCGACACCGTGCTGACGCAATCGGGCGTGATCCTGGATTACGTCAGCTCCAAAACCGGCAAGCTGGGCGGGCGGTTGGCAGCCGAGCGGCGTGAGGTGTTGCGGTGGATGTTCTGGGACAATCACAAACTGTCCGGCCAGATCGGCATGACCCGCTTTTTGATGAATTTCGTTCCCGAGGCCAAACGCCCTGCGGGAGTGATCCCTTTCCATCAGGCGCGATTGAAAAACGCCTACACCGTCCTGAACGATCATCTTGGCGCGCATCAGTGGCTGGTCGGGCAGGTTGTAACCATCGCCGATCTGTCGTGCTGCGGGTATCTGTACTACGCTGAACCCTTTGGGTTCAGCCGCCCGGACTGGCCACATATCGACCGCTGGCTGGACGCCATTGCCGCGATTCCCGGCTGGAAACACCCCTATGATCTGATGCCCGGCAGCCCTGCCGACCGGGCCTGAAGGAGACGACCATGACCGACGCCTACATCTATGACACCGTCCGCTCGCCCCGCGGCAAGGGCCGCCCCGACGGCAGCTTGCACGAACTGACCTCGGTCGCCCTGTCGGCCAGGGTGCTGAACGCGGTCAAGGAACGCAACGGTCTGGAAGGCCACGCCGTCGAGGACGTGATCTGGGGCAATGTCACCCAGGTCGGCGAACAGGGCGGCTGCCTTGCACGGTCAGCCGTTCTGGCGTCTGACCTTGACGAAAGCATTCCCGGCCTGGCGATCAACCGCTTTTGTGCCAGCGGCATGGAGGCGGTGAACATTGCAGCCAACCAGGTGCGCGGCGGTGCAGGTCACGCCTATATCGCGGGCGGGGTGGAAATGATGGGCCGCGTGCCGATGGGATCGGACGGCGCGGCCATCGCCGTTGACCCGTCACTTGCCATGAAAACCTACTTCGTCCCACAGGGGATTTCGGCCGACATCATCGCCACCGAATACGGTTTCACCCGCGATATGGCCGATGCTTTGGCGGTGGAATCGCAACGACGCGCCGCCGCCGCCTGGAAGGCCGGGCATTTCGGCAAATCCGTCATCACCATCAAGGATCAGAACGGCCTGCCGATCCTGTCCACCGACGAATACATGCGCCCCGGCACCGATATGCAGACGCTTGGTGCCCTGAAAGCATCGTTCAAGGACATGGGCGAGGTGATGCCCGGTTTCGACAAGATCGCCATGATGAAATACCCGCATCTGGAGCGCATCAACCATATCCACCACGCCGGCAATTCATCGGGCATCGTTGATGGCGCGGCCGCCGTGCTGATCGGATCGAAGGAATTCGGGCAGGCGCATGGCCTGACACCCCGCGCCCGTATCCGCGCTACGTGCAAGATCGGGACTGATCCCACCATCATGTTGACCGGCCCGGTGCCCGCCACCCGGAAAATTCTCAAGGATTCCGGCATGGCGATCAGCGACATTGACCTTTTTGAGGTGAACGAGGCGTTTGCCAGTGTCGTGCTGCGCTTCATGCAGGCCTTCGATGTGGACCCCGCCGTGGTGAACCCGAACGGCGGCTCCATCGCCATGGGCCATCCGCTGGGCGCCACAGGGGCGATGATCCTCGGCACCCTGCTCGACGAGCTGGAGCGCCGCGGTCTGGCCACCGGCCTGGCCACGCTGTGCATCGGCGCCGGCATGGGCACCGCCACGATCATCGAGCGGGTGTGACCATGATCAACTACGCAGTCGATTCCGACGGCATCGCCACGATCACGTGGGACATGCCCGATCGCACGATGAACGTGCTCAACGAAGCCTCGATGAGCGCCTTCGCCGAGGCGGCGCAGAAGGCGGTCAAGGATCCCGCGGTCAAGGGCGTGATCCTGACCTCGGGCAAGGCCGATTTCATCGCCGGCGCCGATCTCGACATGATCCTCAATGTCGACACGTCGGATGCC
>JAYSSN010000246.1:0-1556 GCA_043720555.1 Rhodobacterales bacterium
TTGGTGACAGCGCCCACAAGTGTGCCGCCATCGTCGATCACCACCGGCACGTCATGGCCTGCGACCAGCTCGATCAGCGCATCAAGATTTGCCCCCGGCTTGGCACGCGGCGCAGACACTGCATCAAAGGCGCGAAC
Organism: Rhodobacterales bacterium; assembly: GCA_043720555.1. GTDB lineage: Bacteria > Pseudomonadota > Alphaproteobacteria > Rhodobacterales > Rhodobacteraceae > JAAFHS01. The sequence goes on from JAYSSN010000246.1 coordinate 138, forward strand.
GGCCTGCACCGATGTCAGCGGTTCCATGATGGTGCGCGCGGTGATCAGGCCCAGCTTCGAGATATTTTGCACAAACGCCCGTACATACTCATCGGCGGGCTTGGTCACGATATCTTCCGGCGTGCCGGTTTGCACGATGCGCCCGTCTTTCATGATCGCAATGCGGCTGCCGACGCGGATCGCCTCATCCAGATCATGGGTGATGAACAGGGTGGTCTTGCCCAGTCGTTGCGACAGCGCCAGAAACTGATCCTGCAACTGGCGGCGGATCAGCGGGTCCAGCGCCGAAAACGGCTCGTCCATCAAAAGGATCGCGGGGTCTGCGGCAAGCGCCCGGGCCAGCCCGACGCGCTGTTGCATCCCACCAGACAACTCCTTCGGCAGCCGGTCGGCGTAGCCTTGCAGACCAACCAGTGCCAGCTTTTCGTCCGCGATCCGCCACCGCGTGGCCTTGGGCGTTCCGCGCAATTCCAGCGGATAGGCGACATTGTCTTCCACCGACCGGTGCGGCAGCAGCGCCATATGCTGAAACACCATGCCGATCCGTTCGGCCCTGAGTTCTCGCAACGCCTTGGGCGACAGCGCCCGTACGTCCTGCCCCAGCACCCGGATATCGCCCGCCGTAGGCTCGATCAGCCGGTTTACATGGCGCAGCAGGGTGGATTTGCCGCTGCCCGACAGGCCCATGATGCAGAAAATCTCGCCTTGCTGCACCGAGATCGACGCATCAGCAATGCCGACGACGCATTTGTGCCGCGCGAGGATTTCGGCCTTGGATGCGCCCGCCTTCGCATCGGCCAAAGCCGCTTTTTCGGCGGACCCGAAGATTTTCCAGACGCCAGACATCTCGATGACAGGGTCAGCCATGCCCACCTTCCCGCATGTTCAAACGGCATCAGGCATGGCAGCGCGCCGCCATGCCCAATACCCCAATTTCCGCAGCCGGCTACTTCAACCAGGCGGTGACGCGGTCCGGGTTTGCCGCAATCCAGTCGGCGGCAACCTGTACCGCGTCCTTACCGTCAACCACCACCGAGAACGAAAACGCCCCAAGGTCATCCGATGACAGGTCCATGTTGCGCAGCAAGGATGCCACTTGCGGTGCCGCCTCGTTCAGGCCAACCGAAAAGGCGGGCTGAATATAGGCGGGCGGCCAGGCCATCGCGACGGATGATTTGCTCAACCATTCCGCATCGGTTTCGGGCAGAACCATCGACCATTTCGCAGCATCATGCGCAGGTTCGGTCAGGAATACCATTTCGGGGTGCAGGGTGAACAGATGGTGCGGTGTGTAGCAAAACCCGACCCAGGGCTTGCCCGCCGTGATGGCCACATCAAGCTGCGCATAGGCAATGCTTTCGTCAAGTTCCACCAGATCGACAACCTGATCATAGCCGTAACCATGCGCCTTTGCCTGCT
>JAYSSN010000247.1:0-9801 GCA_043720555.1 Rhodobacterales bacterium
GCCCGAACATGGGCATCGGCGGCATCACACCCGCCCAGAAACTGAAAACGGCCGCGTGAATTCTACGGATGCACCCCGCTAAATATGGGGGGATTACCCGCGGATGTGGGAAGTCAGACCCTAAAGCTGTCAGAGTTCGACTTGGCTGTGCTGGCGGCGATTGCTTTTCACCAACCGATCAGCCGCGATGGGTTGAAGGAGATTTTCGGGAAAGAGGTCAGCCGTGACCTGATCGGCACCGGCCCGCGCGAACCGCGCCGCGGCGCGCCCTACACCTTTGTCACGACCGAGGCCTTCCTTGCCGCCTTCGGGATGCAGTCCTTGCGCGAGCTGCCCGATCCCGAGAAACTCGCAGATGCTGGTCTGTCGAGCCCGTCGGAGGCCCCGGACATTTAAGACGCAGGCGGATCTTCGACATGAGATCGGTGGTCTTCATGAAGCTGAGTCGCGGCCCGCAGCAAGGCAGCCAGATTGGGCGTTCTGACCGAGGAGGCCCTCTGCAGTCCGGCAGTTTCGGCAAGCTGATCCGTGAGCGCGCCCACCAGCCCCTTGTGGTTTGTAGCGGCATTGGCAAGCCAGACCCAAAGGTTCATCGGGCCAACACCCTTGTCGCTCTCTATCTCGCTTTGACCCGCTGACAGCTGCCGGAAGAAAACATGGCGGGGTTGTCGATGAAGTACTGGTTGACGAACACATCATCCATCACGCCGTCTTTGTCGGGCAGATTGACCTTTACGGACTTACGCCAGCTCGGACTGGCCTCCGTCTCGCCCGCGATACGCTTGCGCAGGACTATGATATCAGTTGTGACCGCGGTGCCGTTCTCCTTGAATGCGGTGTTTGGCAGGCGGATTGCGCCCACAAGATCGGCCTGGTCTGCAAGATAATCCCGCGCCTCGGTGCTTTGCTTGTTCATGGTCCCGGCAGATGTGATGAACATCAGAAGCCCACCGGGCCGCACCGCATCCAGCGACTTGGCAAAGAAATAGTCTTGCAGCATGAATCGCTGGGGATAGGCAGGGTCGGCCTGCACTTGTGTCCCGGAAAACGGCGGGTTTCCAATCACCAGATCATAGAAGTTCTGCGCCATTGGGGTTTTGATGAAATCGCCCTGTGCGATAGCATGGCCTGGATAGAGCGCCTTTGCGATCTGGGCCGTCACAAGGTCCAGTTCCAGCCCTTGATACTTGGTGGCGGCCCGGATGTTGGCGGTGATCGTTCCGGCAAATCCGCTGACACCCATGCCAGGTTCATAGACGCGCCCGCCTTTGAAGCCCAACTGCTCTGCCAAGGGCCACATACCGCGCAAAGCCGATTCCGCTGTGTAAAACGCATATTGGCTGGTGCGCGAAAGGGTTGCCTTTTCCTCTGGCGACAGAAGCGCGTCAATCTCGCTGGCAAGGTCAGGGAATTTGATGGTGCCGTTCGACCGCGGCAAGGTGCCAGCCAGTGTTCCCGCCCCGCCATATTTGGCAAGTGCGGCACGTTCGTCTGGCGTGGCCGGTCGGCCTTCAGCCTGAATGCCTCGCAGCACCTCGATGGATTCGCGCGGGCGGGTTTTCTCGACACGGGCAAGCGCAAGGCAACCAGCCGGAATTATGTGGTTTGCGGATCGGATTCCATCGGTGCCAGTGCTGCCTCCAGCGCCGCCTGAAACGCGATTTCCCGCACCATCCATTCCCGGTTTGGGTCTGTCTGCGCCTCGACCTCGTCCGGTGCCGTCCGCGCCAAAGAGGTCACGTATTCCTTCAGTTTGCACCGGCCGTCGTTCTGGATCGCGCGGGCTTTTTTCGGGGCGCACTCCACCATTGCCTGCATCAGTTCGGATATCATCCGGGTGTCTCATCAAAGCTGTTCAGAAACCGAGGTCCAGCCGCATTCGCTCCATGGTGATGCCCTGTGCCGCCTTTCGCTCTGCGTCTCACACCAGGCGCGGCTGAAGCGGTGGCGGCAGTCAGCCTATCTTATGCCCAAGCCAAGGATGATGCCGTTCTATTTTCTGTAGACATCCCACATTTCCTACCATCTTCATAGGCTTCTAAACATCTAAGCCTGTCTGCGGGTTTAGCGCGGCTCAACCGCAAGACGCTCGGCAACCAGTTCGTTGACGATCAGGACCGTTGGCCGCAGCAGGCGGAGTGCAGCACGGATCACTGTGAGCTTGTGCCAGCCACCGGAAGCCAGCACGATCTGGCGCGTGCCGCGCAGCGACGTCGGATTGACGGCTATCACCCGCTCGTTCACCGAATGGTCGATCACGTTGCCTTCGGCGTCGATGAAATGGCAAAGCAAGTCACCAACCGCGCCTGCTGCCTCCAGCGAGGCAATCTCGTCCCGTGTCAGCAGGCCATACTCGGAAAACACCGAATGCGGCGTCAGATCGCCCACCGAAACCACCGCCATGTCCAGCGATCGGGCCCGGGCGAACACTTCGGCGATGCCGGGGTGATCGAAGAGCGCGTCGCGCGTACGCTTGTCGGGGGCGTAGACCGGAGCGGCCAGCATGTAGCATTCCGCGCCAAGCCGGTCCGCCACGCGCCAGGCGAATTCGGACGGGTTCACCTCGCTGACCCGGGTGAGTCCGCCCAGCATCGCCAGCACCCGCACACCATCGGCGGCGCGCGGAACGATGGCCGGAACGCCGCTGGTCAGCGTCTTGCCCCAGCCAAGACCGATGGTCATGTTGCCAGTCACGGCCTGTGACAGGTAGGCACCGACTTCTGCCCCGATGATGCTTCGCAGTTGCGACGGGTCCTGTGGTTCGGGCACAACGATGGCGCGCGTCAGGTTCCAACGCTCTTCAAGCTGGCGTTCAAGTTCGATGCAGTGGGAAAGTCGAGTGGTGACCCGGATTTGCACGGTGCCGTCGCGCCGCGCCGCGGCCAGAATACGTAGCACGCGTGAGCGATTCATGCCGACAAGGGCGGCCACCTGGTCCTGGGTCATGCCTTCGACGTGGTAAAGCCATGCGATCCGCGTCTTGACGTCCTCTGACTCGTCACTGTCGTTCACTTGGCCTCTCCCTGCCGTCTATGGCCGTCGCAAAGACGATCCGGCGTCAGACACGTTTAAAGGTAACCTGCGCGCCTGCAAGTCCGGACCCCGTTTCAAGCCGCCCGCGTTGCACAGCGGCTCATGAAATTCATCGTTTCGGACAAGGATACCACACCAGCCTGGCTTCCCAGCCCGGTGGCGTTCAGTGCCGAGCAGGACTGTGCCAGCCGGACCGACTCTTGCGGCGACATTCCGTTCAGCAGACCTGCGGCAAAGCCAGCGTTGAACACGTCGCCACACCCGCAGGTGCAGCGGACATCTACCGCAAAGGCCGGAGTGCGGAACGAAAGACCAGCGTGATCGCGGTAATAGGCCCCGTCCGCCCCGAGGGTAAAGACGCAGGCACCTGCGCCCCGGGCGATGAAGAAGGCTGCCATCTGATCAAGATCAGTCAGGCCCGTCAGCGCCTGCGCCTCCTCGACCGAGGGGATGAAATAGTCGGTGTAGGGCAGCACGGCATCGACATCTGGCAGATCACTTGCCGATCCGGCAAAGATATCGACCGTGGTGATGCAACCCCGGGCCTTGGCATGGGCCATCAGCGCGGCATTGCGCGGCCCGTCCATCGCATCCATTAGGCCGACACCCCCCATATGGAAGACGCGCGTGTCGGTGATCCGGTCAAAATCGGCAGGCTCGACTACGAAATGCCCGGTCGCGCCCTTGACGTGCAGCGCAGGGCGCGACCCGTCAAGGCGCGTCAGCACGATCGACGAGGATGTGGGCACCCCCGGCAGGCGTTGCAGGCCCGACGTATCGATGCCGAAACCCTCCAGTCGGTTGACGGCCCAGTCCCCCATCATGTCGCATCCGTAGCCGCCGACGGCCAGCGTCCTGAGTCCAAGTTTGGCGGCAACGATTGCGGCGGTGCCCGCTGCACCCGACACAGCAAGAGTCAGGTCGTCGATAAACAGTGTGCCGCCACCCGGCGGGATGTCAGAAACGGGCCAACCGAGACAATCAAAGGTGTAAAAGCCGACGGACACATAATCGTAGCTCATAGTGGCCTCCCTGACGACGCCTTGCGTTTATGCCTGAACATTTGATACTTTGTCAATTGAACTGATCGACTGAGAATGCGCATGACTTTCGGTATTTTCCGCATAGTTTGGGTTTTTTAACCCGGCCCTTGTAGAAAGCAGGAGTTGGCGAGGTTTGTGCATTGCTCATTTGTAAATCGTGACGTATGTTTGTTCCCAAAACGGAGGTGCTTAAGTGAAGGCTGCAATACTATATGCTCCGAACGACATGCAACTGGCCGCCGCCGATGATCCGGTTCTGCTGCCAGGCGATCTGATCCTGCGCGTCAGGGCGGCCACGATCTGCGGCACCGACATCCGTGTGTACCGCGGGCGCAAGACGGCGGGTATCCGCTATCCTTCGGTCATCGGGCACGAGTTTTCCGGCGAGATCGTTGCGTCAGATGGTTCGGCGGCCCATCTGCCGGGGATGCGGGTCGGCGTCTGCCCGGCAATCTCTTGCGGTCACTGTGCGCAATGTCTGCGGGGGCTTGAGAACCTGTGCCCCGACCTGCAGGCGATCGGGTATGAGATCGACGGTGCCTTTGCCGAATACATCCGCATTCCGGCGCGTGCGGTTGAACTGGGCAATGTGCATGTGCTGCCCGATAACGTCACGGACGCCGAGGCAGCACTGGTCGAACCCTTGGCCTGTGTGTTGAACGGACAGAACAAGGTCAGGCTGCAACAAGGGGATTCGGTCGTGATCCTGGGGGCCGGGCCGATTGGCGCGCTGCATGTCAAGCTCGCGCGTCTGCGCGGTGCATCGCGGGTGATCGTCAGCGAGCCGAACGTTGCGCGGCGCGCGGCAGCGCTGCAGGCGGGGGCCGATGTGGTGATCGACCCGAATGCGGGCGACCTGCGAGCGGCAGTGCGCAGCGAAACCCGGGGGCAGGGGGCCGACGTGGTGATCTGTGCCATCGGCATTCCGGCGCTGGCAGCCCAGGCGGTGGGGCTTGCGGCCAAGGGTGGGCGGGTCAGCCTGTTTGCGGGGTTCACCAAGGGCGAAACCGGCGCGCTCGACATCAATGCGATCCACTATGACGAACTGCGCGTGACAGGGTCGTTCGGCCTGTCGCGCCGGGATTACGCGGACGCGCTGAACATGGTGGCCGATGGCCGGATCAATCTGCGCGACATGGTCACGCACCGCTATGGTCTGCACGATATTGCCGCTGCCTTTGTCATGGCGGAAAGCGGCGCCGCGATGAAAGTCGCCATCACCGATGGCTGACAGCGACGACTGGGATGTCGTCATCATCGGCGGCGGCATCAATGGATGTGCCACGTTCCGTGACCTTGCCTTGCAGGGCGTACGGGTGCTGCTGCTGGAGCGGGGCGATTTTTGTTCCGGCGCGTCGGCGGCGTCATCACGGCTGATGCATGGCGGGCTGAAGTACCTTGAAACCGGCGAGTTCCGGCTGGTGCGCGAGTCTTTGGTCGAGCGCAACATGCTGCTGGCCACTGCACCCCACTATGTACAGCCCCTGGAATGTGTGGTGCCGGTGAAATCCGTCTGGGGCGGGATTGTCGGGTCTGCAGCGCGGTTTCTGGGGATGAAGGCAGCGATTGCCGACCGCGGCTATGCGATCATGGCGGCGGGGCTGATGCTGTACGACCTTTACGGGCGCGCGCTGCGGTCGATGCCCACCCACCGCATGCTGAGCCGCCGAAGATTGCGCCGCTTGCTGCCCGACCTTGCCGCCGACATTACAGGTGCGGGTGTCTATTACGAAGGGCACATCACCCATGCCGAGCGGCTGGGTCTGGAGCTGGTGCTGGACGGCGAGGCGGCCAATCCGGCGGCGCTGGCCGAAAACCACGCCGAGGTATTGCAGATGTCAGGCGGGGTTCTGACCTGGCGCAGTGCACGCAGCGGGCAGCGCACGGCCCGGGCGAAGGTGATCGTGAATGCGGGCGGGGCGTGGATTGACGCGGTAAACGCGGTGCTGGGGCTGCCGACGCGATTGATGGGCGGCAGTCGCGGCTCGCATCTGGTGGTGGACAACCCGGCGTTGCTGCGCGCGTTGGCGGGCCGGATGATCTATTTCGGCACGCCGGACGGGCGGGTGAACCTGCTTTATCCGTTCGCGGACAAGGTGCTGGTGGGGGCCACCGACATCGCCCAGACCGACCCTGATACCGCGCAATGCAGTGACGATGAGGCGGAATATCTGTGCCGCGCCGTGGCCGAGGTTTTTCCCGGCCTGCCAATCCGCGCCGAGCAGATCGTCTGCCGGTTCTGCGGTGTGCGGCCCTTGCCCCGCTCGAACGGCGCGGTGGGGTCGGTGACGCGCGATCATTCGATCGTCACGCTGACGCTGCCGCGGACGGCAACGCCCGTGCATTGCCTGATCGGTGGCAAGTGGACAACCTTCCGCGCCTTTGCCGAACTGGCGGCTGACCGGGTGCTGGCTGATCTGGGGCGGTCGAGAACGGTCTCGACGGCGGGCCTTGCGATCGGGGGAGGGCTTGGCTTTCCGCGCGACGCGGCGGCGCGGCAGGGTCTGGCGGCACGGCTTTCGCGGCAATACGGGGTTACGGTGGCCCGCGCCGACCTTCTGCTGTCGCGCTATGGCACGCGGGCCGAGGGGTATCTGGCATCGCTGGCCGGGGCGGGCGAGGTGATGCTGGACAGTCTGGAAGATTTTTCCGCCGAGGAAATCTGCCACATCGAACGGACCGAGCGGGTCGGTGGCATCGACGACATTCTGTTCCGCCGCACCCTGATCGGATTGACCGGGCGCGACACGGCACCGGTACGCGCCGAAGTTGCAGACCTGCTGACCTAAACGCGGTCCTGCGCCCCTCAGGACGCAGGCTTTTTCCCGAACGCGACCGCCAGAATGATGATGCCGCCTGAAACCATCATCTGCTCGCTGACGTCCAACCCCATGATGATCAGCCCGTTGTTGATCGTGCCGATCAAGAGCGATCCGGCAAAGGTGCCCAGAATCGTGCCCTTGCCGCCGAACAGGCTGGTTCCGCCCAGGATCACGGCGGCAATCGCCATCAACTCGGCCCCTTCGCCAAAGTTGAACCGCGCGGTCTGCATCATACCGGAATAAAGCATGCCCGCCAGCGCCGCCGCTGCCCCCGATATCAGGAACACCGCGAACTTGATGCGCCGGGTCTTGACGCCCGAGTATTCAGCCGCCAGCCGGTTGCCCCCGGTGGCCAGGATTGCCCGGCCAAAGCCTGTGTATTTCAGCACCACATGTCCCAGCACGGCAATGACCACAGACCAGATCAACAGCGACGGGACCCCGCCGATCTTGCCCGACCCGAACAGCCCGTTGAACGTCTGGTCCGAGATCGAGATGGGGTTGGTGTAGGTCACCCGCATGTCGACACCGCGAACGAACTGCATCATTCCCAGCGTCACGAGGAAGGACGGAATGCCGATCACCGTCACGAAGAACCCATTCAGGGTGCCCACCGCCATGCCCGCCATCAGCGCCGTGATCACCGCCGCAGGCCAGGGATAGCCCGCCTGCATCACCATCGCGCAGGTCAGCGCCGACAGGGCCGCCGTCGATCCGACCGACAGATCAAGCTCGCCCGCCGAGATGACGAAGGTCATGGCCACGGCAATCACGGTGATCATCGCGGTGGTGCGGGCGATGTTGAACAGGTTCAGAACCGACAGAAAGCCCTTGTCACCGATGGTCAGCGAAAAGAACAGCAATACAGCGGCAAAGAAGATGTAGACGACATAGTTCTGCCACTGGATGTCACGCATGGAGCCCCACGGGCGCGGGGTGGCGATGGCCTTGGATTGCATGGTGAAGCTCCTCTTCATTGGCGACGTCGCGGCGGTTTATCTGGTCGGCGATGCGGCCACCGTGCAGCACAAGGATGCGGTCGCTGATCGCCATCAATTCTTCGAGTTCGGACGAGATCACCAGCACGGCAGTGCCCCGGTCGGCCATTGCGCGGACGATTTCCACGATCTCGGACTTGGCGCCGATGTCGACGCCGATGGTCGGCTCGTCCAAGATCAGCAGGCGCGGATCGCGGACCAGCCATTTGCCGATGACGATCTTTTGCTGGTTGCCGCCCGACAGCAGGCGGGCCAGCTTGTCGGGGCTGTCGGTCTTGATCGACAGGTTGGCGATCGTGCGGTCGACCGTGGCCCCGGCCATCTGGTCGCGCATGAAAAGAAAGCGGGTGAACCGCTCAAGGTTCGGCAGAACCACATTGTCGCGCACCGAATGATCCAGCACGAGGCCCATCTTCCGCCGGTCTTCGGGGACCATGGCAATGCCCCGCTCGATGGCATCTGCCTGCCCGCGTACCGGAGCGCCATCCAGCAGGATTTCACCCGACAGGGCGGCGCGGCGGCCAAAGATCGTCTCGGCAATCTCGGTCCGCCCCGATCCCATCAGCCCGGCCAGACCGACAATCTCGCCCGGGCGGATGTCAAAGTTGACATCCACGATCCGCTTGGTCAGTCGTAGGTTGCGCACAGACAGGATTGGTGCCGCGGTAGGCGCAGGCCCCCGGTCGTGCCAGACGAAGGACGCGGTGTTGCCCTCGCCCAGCATCGCGCCCACGATGGTCTGCACCGACAGGTCCACGCAATCGGCGGTCATTACCGCCTCGCCGTCGCGCATCACGGTGACGCGGTCGCACAGGGCCAGTATCTCGGCCATCCGGTGCGAGATGTAGACGACGGACAACCCCTGCGCCCTGAGCCGCCGTACCAGCGCGAACAGCGCCTCGGTTTCGGTTTCAGACAAGGACGAAGTCGGCTCGTCCATCACCAGAATGCGCGCCTTTTTCGACAGCGCCTTGGCAATCTCGACGATCTGCATGTAGCCGACCGACAGGCCGGATACCAACTGCTCGGGGTCGATGTCGACGCCCAGATCCTGCAACAGTGCGCGCGATCGGCGCACCATCTCGGCGTTGTGGATGAAAGGCGTGCCGGGAATGCGCGGCTCACGTGCCAGATAGATGTTCTGCGCCACGGTCAGCGTCGGGACCAGCGAGAATTCCTGAAAGATCATCGCCACGCCTGCGCGTTCGGCCGATGCTGTGTCGTGATAGTCGGCGGGCTGGCCGTCGATCCGGATCGTCCCGCTGTCGCGCCGGTAGACCCCGGTCAGGATCTTCATCAGCGTCGACTTACCCGCCCCGTTGCCACCCATCAGCGCGTGGATCTCGCCGCGCCGCAGGGTGAAGTTCACCCGCTTCAGCACCGGGATATGGGCAAAGCTTTTCTGGATGTCGGACATGGCAAGGATGTCGGTCATGGCAAGCCTCGATCGGGAAAATACGGGCGCGGCAGCGACTGTGCCGCGCCCGGGAGGTGCCGTTACTGCGCCAGCGCAGTGGCCATTTCAGCCGGCAGGTCGATCCGGTAGATCGTCTTGTAGGCATCGGGAAGCACGTCGCGGGTTACCTTCAGCGGCGGCACGACGACGTAGGGCGGCGTCGGCTCGCCAATCAGCGCCAGTGCGCCCACCGTTGCCTCGGCCACGCCCTGATCATAGGGGCGCTGCGACGAAATCCCGGAAATGAAGCCGTTCTGCGCCATGTTCAGGGCCACGATCTGGTCGAAGTTTTCGTTGACGATCTTGAAGTCAGCCGAGGTGCGGCCTGCGACCGAAGCCGCCGTGACAGCCCCCATCGCCGGAACGGACCAGCTGGCATACATGCCCGACAGCGTCGGATAGCGCGCCAGCACGGCCTGTGCCACTTCCTGGCCCTTGTTGGGGTTGTT
>JAYSSN010000248.1:0-32735 GCA_043720555.1 Rhodobacterales bacterium
AAGGATGCGCCTGACGAACTTTTGGTTTCTCGCAACATAATGATACAAATGTATGATCCGGTATCTCTTTCGGGCGCCAACTCTCACGCAACCTGCCCCGCAGCCCATCCGCTCGACCACGCCCACTGAAAGTTGTAGCCCCCCAGCCACCCCGTCACATCCACCACTTCGCCGATGAAGTGCAACCCCGGCACCGCCTTGGCCTGCATCGTCCGCGCATCCAGCGCATCGGTATCCACGCCCCCCAGCGTCACCTCTGCCGTGCGATAGCCTTCCGATCCCACCGGCATGATCCGCCAGCCGTGCACCAGCCCCGCGATCCGCTCGATGACCGCATTCGGCTGATCCGCCAGCGTCCCCGCCACGCCTGCACTGTCTTCCACAAACCGCGCCAGCCGCTCGGGCATCAGCCGCGCCAGCGCCGTGCGCACCGCGATCCGCCCCGCTTCGCCGCGCATGGCCCGCAACGCCGCCCCGACATCCGCACCCCGCGCCAGATCCAGCACCACCGCCTCGCCCTCGCGCCAATAGCTCGACGCCTGCAACACGGCTGGCCCCGACAGACCGCGATGCGTGAACAGCACCGCCTCGTCAAACCCGACGCGCCCGGCCGTCACCCGCCCCGCAACTGCCACACCCGCCAGCGGCTTGACCCGCTCCAGATCCTGTTCGGCCAACGTCAGCGGCACCAACCCCGGCCGCGTTTCCACCAGCGGAATCCCGAAGGCCTCGGCCACGCGGTAGCCATGCCCCGTCGCCCCCATCTTGGGGATCGACTTGCCCCCCGTCGCCACAACCACCGACGCCGCCTGCACCATGCCCCGCGCCGTTTCCACCGCAAACCCCGGGCGCACCTCGCCAATCGCGCAGTCCAGCCATAACGCACCGCCCGCGCGCCGCAGGTCATCCGTCAGTGCGGCCACCACCTGCGTGGCGGGCCCGTCGCAGAACAACTGCCCCAGCGTCTTTTCATGCCAGGCAATGCCCCAGGCGTCCATCCGCGCGATGAAATCCCACTGCGTGTAGCGTTTCAGCGCCGATAGCGCGAAACGCGGATTGCGCGACAAGAACCGGTCACCGGCGACGGCCAGGTTGGTGAAATTGCACCGCCCCCCGCCCGAGATGCGAATTTTCTCGCCCGCCGCGCGTGCGTGATCGATCACCAGCACCCGCCGCCCGCGGCGCGCTGCCTCGATCCCCGCGAATAGGCCCGCGGCACCCGCGCCCAGAACGATCACATCCACCTGCATGCCGCAGCCCTACCCCGGAATGCGCGCCCGAACAACGGCTTGAAAATTCGCTCAGTTCCCCCTTGCAGCCTTGCGGGGGCTTCGCTAAACACCGCCGCAGTTGGGGCGTCGCCAAGTGGTAAGGCATCGGTTTTTGGTACCGACATTCCCAGGTTCGAATCCTGGCGCCCCAGCCATCAGCCTCAGCCGCGCGCACCGGCGGGTTTGATGCCCCGCTGCGTGGTCGCCTGATTGGAGCCTGCCATGCGTCTTTGGTCTCTTGCCCTGCTGTCTGTTGTGGTCGTCTCGGCCTGCGGGTCGTCCGGCAGCATGCAACTGTATCCCGTGCAAGGCCCGCTCGCCGCCCTTTCGCCGCCACCGGTGATCGTCGCACAGGCCCAGAACCCCGAAAACAACTCTGGTGCACTGACATTCCGGCTGCCCGACCGTACCCCCTGCGAGGGCACATGGTCGTCGGTCGTGCCCAGGATCGTGTCGCGCACCAGCGGGCTGAACCTCAGCCTGCGCAGTCCCGGTGCCAAGTTGTCGAACACGACCGAGGTTGTTCCCGGCGTGAACCGTGGCGAGATCTACGCCATCTGCACCGACAGCACCCGCGTTCAAGGCACCTTCGTCATGGGCAGCGGCACCAATTCCGGCACCGGCAGTGCCACCGATACCAACGGGAATACGTATAAACTGCTGTTCTGAACCGGCGACACTGGCCCTGCATGGACCAATGCGGGCCGGCGTGCTGTCAGATAATCAGAAAGTCCGACGCGGACAGACCGGCTGCACCCGACGACCCCGAATTGCCTTCAAGCGCATTGCCAAACTGCACAGCGAGAGCGGCCCCGGTCCCATCGCGGTCATAAAACAACTGCCCGGTCCCCGCGTCGTAGATGATCCGATGCGCTGCCGTCCGCGTGTCGGTCAACACTGCAAACTGGGCCGCATTCAATGCGCCTGTCGCCAACCCGAGGGCGGTGAAGATCGCGTTCTCCAGCACGATCTTGTCACTTCCCACTTCGAACGTGTTCATCGTATCGACGTTCGCGGTTCCCAATGTGGTGTTGAACACAAACTGATCCGCACCCGCGCCGCCAAACAGCCCATCATTGCCAAGGCCCCCATTCAGCGTGTCATTGCCATCGTTGCCCCGTATGAAATTGCTGAGCGCATCGCCCGTCAACCGATCATCAAACAGCGATCCGTTCAGGTTCTCGAAACCCGAAATCAGATCCGTGCCAGCCCCGAACGTATTTTGCGCCACGGTGATGGCCAGACTGACTGTCACGCCGCTCGCCGCGTCGGTGTAAAAGACACCATCGCTTCCCCCGAGATTGGTTCCGCCGATCAGCGTGTCGTTCCCGGCCCCACCTTCGATAAAATCGCCACCCGCGCCGCCGTCGATCCGGTTGTTGCCGGCGTTGCCCGTCAGGAGATCCGCAGCCGCCCCGCCAAGCAGGTTCTCGATCCCGATCAGGACATCGCCGAGCCCGTCACCCGCACCGGTTTGGGTAGCCTGGCGCAGATCGACCGTCACGTTACCCGCCGATCCGGCATAGCTGGCCGTATCCGCGGTTCCCGCGCTGCCATCCAGCGTATCCGCCCCGGCGCCGCCTTCCAGCACGTTGAACCCCAGCCCGCCGACCAGACGGTTGTTGGACCCGTTCCCGATCAGCGTGTCATTCAAGGCCGACCCGATGATGTTCTCAAAGCCATTCAGGCTGTCACCCGCCGCATCGCCGTTGGTTGTGGCAGATTGCAGCACGATCCCGATGTTGACCCGCACCCCTGCTGCAGACGCGGCGTAGCTGACCGTATCGCCCGCGCTGGTGTTGCTCCCGCCGCTTAACACATCCGCGCCCGCGCGCCCCTCGATGATGTTGTCGGCCTCGTTCCCGGTCAGCGTGTCGATCAGCGCCGACCCGGTCAGGTTCTCGATGTCTTGCAGGATATCGCCGTTCGCGTCACCCGCGCCGAGTTGCGCAAGACCACCGTTGCCGAGGTTGACCGTCACACCCAGCGTCGAGCCGAAATAGCTTGCCGTATCAATCCCGCCTCCGCCAACCAACGTATCGCCACCCGCCCCGCCGATCAGCAGGTCATTGCCTTCGCCGGCATAGATCGTGTCATTGCCCGCAAGGCCAAAAACCGTATCATTGCCACCCAGCGCATAGAACAGGTTCGCAGCCAGACTGCCGGTCAGACTGTCAGCCTGATTGGTGCCCTGCAGGTTTTCAAACCCCGAGATCTGGTCCGTTCCCGCACTGCCGGTATTCTGCGCCGTGGCAGTCGCAAGGCTGACGGTGACCCCGACAGATCCGCTGTAGATCAGTGTATCGATCCCCAAGCCACCCGTCAGCGTGTCATTGCCAAGCCCGCCTTCGATCGCATCATCGCCATCGCCGCCATTCAGAACGTTGGCCAGATGGTCGCCGTACAGGCTGTCCCCGCCAGTCCCGCCCGTCACATTTTCGATCCCGGTCAGACCGCTGCCGCCCGCGTTATCGGTGATTCCGGTGGCCAGATTTACGGTAACAGCCGTTGCAAAACCCGCAAAACTCGCGGTATCGCCGGTTCCTGCCCCGCCATCCAGCGTATCGGCTCCGCCGCCGCCCACCAGAGTGTCGTTGCCCGCGCCACCCGTCAGGCGGTTGGCATCGCCGTCGCCCGTCAGCACATCGTTGAAGTTGGACCCGGTGATATCCTCGAACCCAAGCAACCGATCACCCGCCGCATCGCCGTTGGTCGTGGCCGACTGCAGGCCAAGCGCACCAGCTCCACCCTGAATCCGCAGATCGACCCGCACTGCCGTCGCCGAAGCTGCATAGCTGACGGTATCGCGCCCGCCGAGGCCGCTTAACACATCCGCGCCCGCGCGCCCCTCGATGATGTTGTCGGAGTCGTTCCCGGTCAGCGTGTCGATCAGCGCCGACCCGGTCAGGTTCTCGATGCCTCGCAGGACATCGCCGTTCGCGTCACCCGCGCTGAGCTGCGTTGTTCCGGCGGACTGATCCCCCAGTACAATCGTCACCCCGACGGTCGAGGTTGCGTAGCTTGCGGTATCGCCCTGCGTCTGTTCCAGATTGCCGCCAGACAGGCTGTCCGCCCCCGCGCCGCCAACCAGCGTGTCATCGCCAGCGCCGCCTTCCAGCGTGTCAATGTCGGCCCCGCCAGACAGCAGGTCGTGTCCGGCGTTGCCCACCAGCAGATTGCGGCCGAGCGTGCCGGTCAGCACATCCCTGAATGCCGATCCCTGCAGGTTTTCAAACCCCGAAATAAGGTCGGTTCCGCCGCCCCCTGTGATCTGCGCCGTGATGACCGCAAGGCTGACCGTCACACCGGCGGACGCAAAGACATAGCCCAGGGTGTCGCCGCCGGGGCCATGCGTGCCACCTGTCAGCGTATCATTGCCAGCGCCGCCGTCGACCACATCATCGCCGCCGCCACCGATCAGAACGTTCGCCATGCCATTGCCGGAAAGCGTGTCATTCGCCTCGCTTCCCGTCAGATTTTCGATGTTCAACAGGATGTCGCCCGCAGCATCACCGCCCTGAACATCCCCCGAAAGCTGCGCCAGAACGCCCGCGACAGATCCCGCATAACTGGCCGTATCGCCCGTGCCCGCGCCGCCATCCAGCGTGTCCGCCCCCGCGCCACCATTCAGCATGTCATTGCCTGATCCACCCGTCAGGCGGTTGTCGAACGCTGTTCCCGTCAGCACATCGTTGAAGGCAGATCCGATGATATTCTCGAACCCGGTCAGGCTGTCACCCGCCGCATCGCCGTTGGTTGTGGCAGATTGCAGCACGATCGCGATGTTGACCCGCACCCCTGCCGCAGAGGCCGCATAGCTGACCGTATCGCCGACCACATCCTCGAACCCGCCCTCCAGCACATCCGCGCCCGCGCGGCCCTCGATGATGTTGTCGGCGTCGTTCCCGGTCAGCCTGTCAATCAGCGCCGACCCCGTCAGGTTCTCGATGCCTTGCAGGAAATCATCATCCGCATCCCCCGAGCTGATCTGAAATTCCCCGGCAACCTGATCGCCCAGAAAGACCGTCACGCCTGCAGCAGATGTCGCATAGCTGACCGTGTCGCCGATGATCTCGTTGTCATCGCTTCCATACAGGTCGTCATACAATGCGCCGCCAACCAGAGTGTCGTCACCGCTTCCGCCGTAGAGAGAGTCATAACCGGCGCCGCCAAACAACAGGTCGTTGCCAAATCCGCCGTCCAGGAAATTTTGCCCCAGCGTGCCGGTCAGCACATCGTTGTAATCAGACCCTTCCAGGTTTTCGAACCCCGAAATCAGGTCAACACCGCTGCCCCCGGTGTTCTGCGCCGTAGTGACGGCCAGGCTGACCGTGACGGCAGTTGATGCAAAATAATAGCTCAGCGTGTCGCCAACCGTGTCATTCGCACCACCGATCAGCGTGTCGTTGCCGGTATCGCCGTCGATCAGATCATTGCCGCCACCGCCATTCAGAACGTTGGCCCCGCCATTGCCATAAAGCGTGTCATCGGCATTGCTGCCGGTCAGATTTTCGATCCAGAGCAGAACATCGCCCTCGGCATCGCCACCATTGGCCCCATACAGAAGGTCAACAAAGACACCGTCAACAGACGCGGCATAGCTGGCCGTATCGCCCGTGCCCGCGCCACCATCCAGCATGTCGGCACCCTCGCCGCCCAGTAGCGTGTCGTTTCCAGCCCCGCCGAACAGGCCGTTGTTGAACGCGTCCCCCGTCAGCACATCGTTGAAGGCAGAGCCGAGGATATTCTCGAACCCGGTCAGGCGATCACCCGTCGCATCGCCGTTGGTTGTTACCGATTGCGCAGTGTCGACAATCCGCAAATCCACCCGCACGGCCGTGGCCGACGACGCATAGCTGACCGTATCGCCATAAAGGCCGTTGCCGCCACCCGCCAGCAGATCCGCCCCCGCCCGCCCCTCGATCACGTTGTCGGCGCTGTCCCCGGTCAGGTTGTCGATCAGCCCCGACCCGATCAGCGCCTCGATCCCGTCCAGCACATCGCCCGCCGCATCACCGGCACCACCCTGCACGGCCAGGCCCAGAACCACCGTGACGCCCAGCGTCGATGTCGCATAGCTCGCCGCATCGCGCCCGTCTTCGCCGGTCAGCCGGTCCGCGCCCGCACCGCCATTCAGCGTATCGTCGCCGTTGCCCCCCAGCAGCGTGTCGGTACCAAGCCCGCCGAACAACTGGTCGTTCCCATCGCTGCCATCCAGCACATTACCCGCCGCCGATCCTGTCAGCGTGTCATTGAAATGCGACCCCGTCAGGTTGGTGATGCGGATATAGGTGTCTGTCCCGCCGCCGCCGGTATTTTGCGCCGTGGTCAGGGCCAGGCTGGCCGTCACGCCCTGTCCCGCTGTCAGGCTTTCGTAAGTCACTTCAAAAGGCTGCGTGGCACCCAAAGCACCGATCAACGCATCATTGCCCAGACCACCGTCCAGCGGCACCTCTGCCGACTGGCCGGTGACAGTGTTGTTGCCCGCTGTCAGCAGCAGATGGATCGCCCCCGCGTCATCAAACCCGTCAAAGCCATAGCCGATCAGGCCATAGTTCAAGGCATTCAACGGAATTCCGGCAGGCCCGAACGATACTGTCTTGCCGGCGACCGGCGCTGAGCTGAGGTCCAGCAGCGTGACAGACATCAACACCCCGGCTGACAGGCTGTCGTCGACAAAGCCCTTGCCGACCAATTGCAGATACCCGGTCACACCCCCCACGTCATTCAGCAATGCAAGCGTTGTCGTGCTGACCAGCCCGGTCTGAATGAATTCCTCGAACCGCACGTCTGCCGGGGTCAGCGCCCAGGCATCCAGCGTCTGTGCTGTCACCAGCTCTGCCTGGTCGACAAAGGCATTCAGCTTGCCCGCCAGCCCATTCCCCCCCGTGATGGCAAGCAGCGGATCAACCGAAATTGTCTGCACCGGCAGCCCGCCCGCATCGACGAGCGTGATGCGGGAAATCACCCCACTGATGGTGCCGTCAGCCGCGTAGTTCAGATTGCTGCCGATCAACCGCCATTGATAGCCGACGGGCTGCCCGATCGCCGCGAACCACATCTGATTGGCCCCGGTCGTCGGCGCAGGCACTGTTACAAGGATCGGGGCATTCAGGGCGTCAAAGGCGATCGTCACGTGTTACTCTCCTAATCGGCAGAAGTCCTGCCGGAATGCCGCGCTGCAAACCGGATTCTGCGCACATGGCTGCGTGTTTTGAACACCAGGTCGCGCGCGTTTTCATCCAGAATCGCTGACACCTACCCGGGAATTATGTTGACAATGCGCCGCCATGTTTACCGATGGCCTTTGACGCACCGCTGAAACACGATCAATCTTGTCGGGCCTGCGTTTTGACACCGCATGCAAACGACAATGCGGTTAAACGCGCTTCCGGCGTTCGCACCTCAAAGGCAGGCACATGATCATTCACGGCGCACCGGCGGCACTCCACATCCTGGACTTCGGTCTGTTCCGGGTGGCGGCGGGCCGCACCATCGGCATTCCCGGATTTCTGATAACCACCGATCAGGACGAACGCATCCTCGTCGATACCGGCTTTCCCGCAAAATACGCAACTGACGCTGTGGCTGCGGCTGGCGAAGACGGGCTGGATGCCTTTGGCACCGTCCTTGCACTCGGGCCCGAAAATCTGGTGGCCGGGCAACTTGCGCTGCTGGGGCTGACGCCTGCCGATATCGACCTGCTGATCCTGACGCACAGCCATATCGACCACGTCGGTGGTCTGGCCGGCATGGCGCACGTGCCCGTCATGATCGGCATCGAAGAGCGTGCCCTGTCGCGCCCGCTTTACTGGGGGGCGTGTCAGCCGATGGCATGGCCCGCCGCCCGCTGGCTGCCCGTGCATGAAGATACTGACCTCGCCCCCGGCCTGACTGTGCTGCACGTGCCCGGCCATGCACCGGGGCAATTGGCGCTTCTGATCGACCTGCCGCAAACCGGCCGGGTCTTACTGACCTCTGATGCGATTTCCCGCCCCGATGAACCTGCGGACGGTTACGCCGACGCCCATGACCCGAACCGGGCCGGCGTCCATGCCAAGCGGCTGTTGGCCATGGATCACGTGGCACTGACGATCTGGGGGCACTGTCCGGTACAATGGCCGGAACTGCGCAAGGCACCCGCCGCATATTTGTGACTTATCAAGATATTACAAGACAAAGGGAAACTATCACTTGAACGGCGCAAGCGGACCCGGCTAGAACCCGGGTCGCCACCTTTTTTCAGATGCCATGCACGATTTTGACGACACTC
The DNA here is from genome assembly GCA_043720555.1 of Rhodobacterales bacterium. Taxonomy (GTDB): domain Bacteria; phylum Pseudomonadota; class Alphaproteobacteria; order Rhodobacterales; family Rhodobacteraceae; genus JAAFHS01. The sequence continues at coordinate 8,545 of JAYSSN010000248.1, forward strand.
ACGCAAACAGGCGCTGTCACCGCTACCGGACCGCCAGCGCATCCGCCAGCAGCCCGGTCACCTGTTCGCCCGGCACATCGTCGGCCACGAATGCCGCGCCGATTCCGCGCGCCAGGATGAACCGCAAGCGCCCATCCACCACCTTCTTGTCCTGCCCCATCAGGGCCAGCAATACCTCGGGCCCCGGCAGATCGCCCGGAATATCGCCAAGGTCAGTCTTCATGCCCATGGCCCGCAGATGCGCCCGCACCCGGCTGGGCGTCTCCTGCGCGCAAAGGCCCATCCGCATGCTCAATTCAAACGCAAGCGCGCAGCCGATCGCCACTCCTTCGCCATGCAGCAGCCGGTCCGAATATCCCGTGGCCTTTTCCAGCGCGTGGCAAAATGTGTGCCCCAGATTCAACAGTGCCCGCTCGCCTTCTTCCGTCTCATCCCGGCTGACGATACCCGCCTTCATCGCGACCGACAGGCGCACCGCGCGCTGACGGGCGTTCGCGTCGGTGGCCAGATACGGTGCCTGCACCTCCAGCCAGTCAAAGAACGCGGCGTCCCCCAGCAGGCCGTACTTCACCACTTCGCCGTAACCCGCCAGAAAATCGCGGGTCGGCAGGCTGTTCAGCACATCAATATCGGCCAGGACCAACGACGGCTGGTGAAACGCCCCGACAAGGTTCTTGCCCTGCGCCGTGTTGATGCCCGTCTTGCCACCGACCGAGCTGTCAACCTGTGCCAGCAGCGTGGTCGGGATCTGCACAAAGCGCACACCACGCCGCAACACCGCAGCCGCAAATCCCACCAGATCGCCGATCACCCCGCCACCAAAGGCCACCACCACATCGCGGCGTTCGACCTTTTGCTCCAGCAGCCACTCCACCGTGCGCGAAAACTGCGCCCAGCCCTTTGTCGCCTCGCCCGCAGGCAGCGCAAGGCTGGCGGATGCGATGCCCGCCGCCGCCAACGAGGCTTCCAGCCGCGCGAGGTGCAAGGGGCCAACGGTGTCATCGGTGACGATCACCACCCGCTTGCGGTGCAGCAAAGGCGCCATGTCGCTGCCTGCGCGGTCGATCAGACCGGGGCCGATCAGCACCTCATAGCTGCGCGAGCCCAAATCGACCGGCACCACATCGATTGTCATGCCTTCTCCCCTTCCAGCACATCGGGCCGCGCCTTCAGCGCCGTGGCAACTGTGACCGCCATCGCCTCGACCGACATCTCGGGCAAGCTGTCCACCACGATATCGGCCATCTGGTAGAAGGGCACGCGGGCCGCGTAAAGGGTCGCCAGCGTCTGGCGCGGGTTGGGCGTACGCAGCAAAGGCCGTGTCGTCTTGTGCCGCACGCGCTGCCATAACAGATCAAGGTCCGCGCGCAACCACACTGACACGCCATTGGCCGCCACAAGGGCGCGGTTCGGCTCCGCCAGAAATGCCCCGCCCCCGGTGGACAGCACACAAGGCGGGCCCCGCAACAGCCGCCCCAGCACCTCGGTTTCGCGGGCGCGAAAGAACGGTTCGCCATCGCGGGCAAAAATCTCGGCAATCGCCATGTGTGCGGCCTTCACGATCTCGTCGTCCGAATCGACGAAAGGCACCGCCAGCAGCCGCGCCAGAGACGTGCCCACGGCCGTCTTGCCCGCCCCCATCATGCCAACCATGACCACGGTTTTCTTCAGTCGCACCAAGCCCGTCCCCGTTTGTCGCCATCGCAGCGACCGGCCCCAAGCGGGGGGTCGCCGAACCCGTGGCGTTCACTTCTCAATGGCGTGAAGTCACGCAAAATGCCATATATAATTGTATTGCCTCATGGCAGAGCCTATGTGCGAAGACATGATGGCAGACCAGGCGGGCAGGGTCTGACCCAAGAAGAAAGAAACGGAAGGGCCGGGATGATGTGGCGGTTGGTAAAGCTGGTGTTGTTGCTGCTGATCGCAGGGTTCATTGGTCTGACCGGATACGCGTATTTCGGTGACCTGTCGCCAGACCAGCGTGAAGTGACCCAGCCGGTGACGCTGGATGCGGAATAAACCCGCCATTGTGCTGATCCTGTTGGCCAGCGCATCGCCGCTGCGTGCCGAAGTCCCGTTGTCCGCCATAAACTGGCTGTCGGAATCAGTGGAAACATCCGTCATACAGGCCGGGTCGAACCAGTCGCCAAAGCCGATGGCACCCGTGGATGAGCCTGCTGTGACCGCCGGTGCGCTGCCGGATCCGGTCACGGTGACTGTGCTTGGCGCCCCGAACCTTGATGCCGTGGGCCTGCTGTCGCCGCAGGTCACGGGCTTGCCGCACAATCTGTGGGGCATGGGCCTGACGGACGACATTGCAGGCCTTGTGACCGTTGACCGCGCCGCAGTGCTGCCCGCGCTGCGCCAGTTGCTGGTCACCATCCTGCTGGCCGAAACAGACCCGCCGATCGATTCAAGCGGCAAGGGCCAGCTTTTGCTGTCGCGCATCGACAAACTGCTGGCGCTCGGGGCACTCGATCAGGCCGAGGCGCTGTTGGCTGCCGCCGACTCGACCGACCCTGCCCTGTTCCGCCGCGCTTTTGATGTGGCGCTGCTGACCGGCACCGAAGATGCAAAATGCAAGACGCTGACCCACACGCCGGGCCTGGCCCCGACCTTTCCTGCGCGCATTTTCTGCGTGGCGCGGTCGGGTGACTGGAATGCAGCAGCGCTGGCGCTGCGGAACGGCGTGACACTGGGCAACGTCACATCCGAGGACGAGGCCCTGATCGCCCGCTTCCTTGACCCCGAGCTTTACGAAGGCGAGCCGGTGCCACCACGTCCCGAACGGATCACCCCGTTGGCCTGGCGGATGTTCCAGGCGATTGGCGAGCCGTTATCAACCACCAACCTGCCGCTCGCCTTTGCCCATGCTGATCTGTCGGACCGGTCAGGCTGGAAAGCGCGGATCGAGGCGGCGGAACGGCTGGCGAGTGGCGGGGCAATCGCCCCCAACCTGCTGCTCGGCCTGTATACCGAGCGCGACCCCGCCGCTTCGGGCGGCGTCTGGGACCGGGTTCGCGCGTTTCAGGATTTTGACGCCGCCCTCGCCGCGCGTGACAAGGGCCGGATCATCGTCACCCTGCCAACGGTCTGGGCGGCGATGGAGGCGCAACAACTCGAAGTTCCGTTTGCCGCTCTCTATGCCGAACGCCTTGCCACGCAAAATCTGCCGGACGCGGCGGGGGGGCTGGCCTATCGCATCGCACTTTTGTCGCCGTTCTACGAACGCCTGGGCAACGCCCGCCTCACGACCGACAAGGCCGAGGTTTTCCTGCAAGGGCTTGCACGCGGATCAGTCGAAGGGCTGGTCGCCCCCGACAGCATGGGGCGTGCGATCGGCCCGGCGTTCGTCACCCCCACTCCCTCGCCCGAGGCGCTGGCCCTGCTGGAGCAAGGACGCCTGGGCGAGGCGCTTTTGTTGTCGATCGACCAGGTCACGCGCGGTGTCACGGGCGAATTGCGCGGTGTGACGGACGGGCTGTCCCTGCTGCGTCATGTCGGGCTTGAAGACGTCGCGCGACGCACGGCGCTGGAGCTGATGATTCTGGAACGGCGGGGCTGAACGATGGTGCCTGCTGGCATGGAACGCTGGATTTCCACGTTTCTGGAAGCGCAGGCAGCAGAACTGGATGCGGCGCGCAACACGCGCCTTGCCTATGGCCGTGACCTGCTGGATTTTGCGGGCTGGCTTGCGCGCAACGGCGGTGACTTTGCCACCGCCACCCGCGACCATGTCGAAGGCTATCTCATCCATTGTGACGCGCAGGGCCTGTCCAAGGCGACCCGCGCCCGCAGGCTGTCGGCGATCCGCCAGTTGTTCCGCTTTGCCCATGACGAAGGCTGGCGCGCCGATCATCCGGCGATCCGCATCACCGGGCCGGGGCGCGACAAGTCGCTGCCAAAGACCCTGAGCCATGCTGAGATTGACCGCCTGCTGGACGCCGCACGCCACAAAGGGCGCACTGCGGGCGAACGGTTGCGCAACCGCTGCCTGCTTGAACTGCTGTATGCCACGGGCATGCGGGTGTCCGAACTCGTCACCCTGCCCGTGGCGGCGGTGCGGGGTGATCCGCGCATGATCCTTGTGCGCGGCAAGGGCGATAAGGAACGGATGGTGCCCCTGTCACAACATGCACGCGAGGCGGTGCGCGACTGGTTGGCCCACACGGACGCCACCGATGATGCCGCACGCACGAACGGTACCGCTGCATCAAAACAACTGTTTCCGGGCAGCGGCGCGGATGGCCACCTGACAAGGCAGCATTTTTATCTGCTTATCAAGGATATCGCGGCACGGGGCGGGGTGGACCCGGCGATTGTCACTCCCCACACCCTGCGCCATGCCTTTGCCACGCATCTGCTGGCGGGTGGTGCCGATCTGCGGGTGATTCAGACGCTGCTGGGCCACGCTGATATCGCCACGACCGAGATTTATACCCACGTGCTGGATGAACACCTGCGCGATCTGGTGCTGGAGCATCACCCGCTGGCCAGATCACGGCCACCCGGAAAGGGCTGACCTCACCAAAAGACGATGCTTGCGGCAAGATCCGTCAGGCTGGTGACGCCGTTCAGCTGCAACGCATCACCATCGCCAAAATTGAATACGACACCGTTTTGTGTCATGTGCGCATACAGATCAACCACCTGTTGCTTGCTCAGACGCCCGATCCACAGATCATCGTTCAGCACCAGCAGATCACGGTCTGTCAGGCGAAAGTCCTCGGCAATGTCGGTGCCGCCACCGTTGGAAAATACGAACTGATCGATGCCCAGACCGCCGCTGAGGGCATCGTCACCCGCACCACCGTGCAGATAGTCAGCCCCCGAATCGCCCCGCAGCAGATCGGCGCCCGCCCCCCCCAGCAAGCGGTCATTCAGCAAGCCACCACTCAGGGCGTCGTTGCCCGCGCCGCCATCCAGCGTGTCATTGCCATCAAGCCCGGTCAGCACATTGTCGCCTGCATTTCCGACCAGGATGTTGCGCGCCGCGGTCCCTGTGGCCATCAGCGCGCCAATTCCCAAAAGGGTGACAGTCTGGAGTCCCGTGCCCAGAATGATGCTGCTGGACGTATGAAAGGCCGTGCCGTTCACGACATCCAGCTTCACGTTCCCGATCGAGAAATCAACCGTGACGCTGAAGGCGACACGCCCCGCGCGGCCCGTCACCACGGCGTCGTCGCTGTCGGTGACGGCCAGAGTGTAACCACCGGCCGCCTGCGATAGCGCGGTGATCCCATCGACCGCAAAGCTGGTCGCAGCCCGGCCTTCGCCGACGGAATAGAAGCCGTTTCTGTTCCTGTCGGCATAAACCACGCCTGTCAGGAACTGATTTGTACCATTGGCACCGAAAAGCTCGGTCAGCATGGATGCATTCAGGTCACCGGACCCCGGAAAGACAAACCGGCCCTGCTCTTGTGCGAGACCGACTTCGGCCAGCCCGTCGTTCATCAGATTCGTGCGGTGCCCCGCACTGCGGAACAATCCCGCATGATGCGCGTCGATGGCCGCTGTCATGTTCACAGCAGCCGAACTGCCCCAAACGGCGATGTTCTCGCCCAACATGGTCCAGCTGTATCCTGCCGCGTTGGCGCGGCTGTCCAGTGTCGAGCCATTTTCGCCCGTATGGCTGAAAATGTCGGTGGCCAGCATCCACTGGGCATGGTTGATCGCCGCAGCCTCAAGCCATGCGTTCGGCGCCAGCACCTGACGCGCCGTCGTGGTGATGGTGCCGTCGGCCAGATTGTCGTTCAGGCCGACCCCGTACCGGGTGGCCTCGGCCGCCGGGTCAAGGCGGCCGCGGTTGATCAGTTCGAGCAGATATTGCTCGGTCGCGCTGAGAGGCATGGCAGTGCTCGGTCTATGTCACATCCACATCCGGCTACTGCCGGATTGCGGCCAACATTGGACCAACTCGTGTCAGCGACTGCGGAACAGCGACCCCAATACCCCCCGCACGATCGCCTGGCCCCCGGCCGACCCGATCTGGCGCGCAAAGCTTTTCGCCAGTGTCTCGCCCACCGAATCTGCGGTTGACCGCCGGCGTGCGGGTTCGCGCGGCGTGTCCGCGTCGTACCGCCGGGCACGACTGAATTCGTCGGGGTTGATGCGCAGACCGCCGCCCTGTGGCGCGTCGGCCCTGGCCGCCTCGGCTGCCGCAGCAGCCGTGCGGGCCTGCAGCTTTTCAAACGCGGACTCGCGGTCGACCAGCGCATCGTACTTGCCTTTTACGGGCGACCCCGCCACCACGAGCGCGCGCTGCGCATCGTCAATCGGGCCCAGTTGTGACATCGGCGGCCGCACGAGGGTGCGTTCGGCAATGCCCGGAATGCCCTTTGCCTCCAGAAACGACGTCACCGCCTCGCCGGTGCCGACATCGCGGATCGCGTCTTCAATCGCGAAGCGCGGGTTGGGGCGATAGGTTTCCGACGCCATCCGCAGGTCTTTCTGGTCTTTGGCGGTAAACGCCCGCAGCGCGTGCTGCACCCGGTTTCCCAGCTGTCCCAGAATATTCTCGGGCACGTCCGCGGGGTTTTGGGTAATGAAGTAGACCCCCACGCCTTTCGACCGGATCAGGCGCGCCACCTGTTCCACCTTCATCACCAACGCCCTTGGCGCATCAGTGAACAACAGATGCGCTTCATCAAAGAAGAATACGAGCTTGGGTTTGTCGGGGTCGCCCACTTCGGGCAGAGTCTCGAACAGCTCTGACAACAGCCACAGCAGGAACGTCGCATAGAGACGCGGCGAATTCATCAGTTTGTCAGCCGCCAGAATGTTGATGCGCCCCGCCCCGCTTTCATCCAGCAGCATCAGGTCGGCCAGCTCAAGGGCGGGTTCCCCGAACAACCTGGCCCCGCCTTCGTTTTCCAGTACCAGCAAACGGCGCTGAATGGCCCCGATGGATGACGTCGCAACAAGACCGTAGCGTGTGCTGATCGTATCGGCATTCTCGCCGATGAACACCAGCAACGCCTGCAGATCCTTCAGATCGAGCAGCCCAAGCCCTTCTTCATCCGCAAGGCGGAAGGCGACGTTCAGAACACCTTCCTGTGGTTCGGTCAGTTCCAGAAGACGGCTGAGCAGCAAGGGGCCCATTTCGGCGACGGTCGCACGGATGGGATGGCCCTTTTCACCGAACAGATCCCAGAACGTGACCGGAAACGCGCGGTAGCCAAGGGTATATCCAATCGTCGCCGACCGCTTTTGAAATGCTTCGTGCAGCTTGTGGGTATCGGACCCCGCAACGGCGATCCCGGCAAGATCGCCCTTCACATCGGCCATGAACACCGGCACACCCGCCGCCGAGAACCCTTCGGCCAACACCTGCAACGTCACCGTCTTGCCCGTGCCGGTGGCACCCGCGATCAACCCGTGCCGGTTGCCGTACTTCAGCAGCAGCACCTGCGGCGTGGGATAACCCTCGCCCCCGCCACCCACGAAAATACTGTCATCTGCGGCCATGCCGTCCCCCTAACCGTTGCACAAGGCGCACAAGCACCATTCACAGCGCACCATACATTTTTAACTTTGCTCTGCCAGTCTCGAAGTTGCCGGGCCGTGGTCTGGTGTGTGACGTCCTCCCTGTCGGACTGGCCGCGCCCCAAGGGTGCGGCCATTTTTGTGATGGATATGATGGTGTTTCCCTGTTGACGGGGGGGATGAACGCCCTTAGCGTTCCGGTCACGACGTCGGCTAGTCCGACAGGGAGCAAAAAAATAAATGGAAAAGGGTCGCTCCGGTGGCCCTTTTTCTATTTCCGGCTGTGGGCGCGATTGCTGCCGAACACGCTTTTCTCACCTGACTTGGGCGGTCGCGCGTGCTAAGCGACTGCCAAAGTGACGTGACACAGGACATTCCCATGACCGATACCAAAATGATGCTGGCCCTGATCCTGACGCTGGGTCTGGGCACTGCCGCTTATGCCCAGGACACCGTCGAGGGTGGCGGCGCGGATGCACCCGCTGCCGAAGCCCCCGCCAGCGACGGCGCGGCCGATGCGCCCGCTACGGGTGATCTGTCACTTGGTGCCGTCGAAGGTGGCGCTGACGGCCCCGGGTCACAGTACCTCGCCGGGACCCACGGGTCATGGGAGCAGCGGTGCATCCGCACCGAAGACGGTGCCGATCCTTGCCAGCTCTACCAGCTGTTGAAAGACGCAGAAGGCAACTCGGTTGCGGAAATCAGCATGTTTGATCTGCCCGAGGGCGGTCAGGCCGCTGCGGGCGCCACCATCGTTGCCCCGCTCGAAACCCTGCTGACCGAAAATATCCGCCTCAAGGTGGATGAGAGCCCCGCAAAGGTTTATCCGTTCACCTGGTGCAGCCAGATCGGCTGCGTGGCGCGCGTCGGCTTTACCGCCGATGAAGTTGCGCAGTTCAAGCGGGGCGCCAAAGCGACCGTGACGATCGTGCCGGTGGTGGCGCCGGATCAGAAGGTTGACCTTGATGTCTCGTTGACCGGCTTTACCGCCGGGTTTGCCGCAATGGTCGCGGCCAATGCCGGCGATCCGGTGGCACCGGTCGACGTACAGCCCTGACGTGTTCTGTTTTTGATCCGGTCCACCAGACCGGAAACAAAACGCAACAATGTCATGCGGTTTCGTGTGCTGATTTGCAGCCGATCTGACTCAGATTGGCTGCAGACCACTTCACACCGTCGGCGCCATCGCTTCAGTACGGGCGGCGCAACGCGATGACCGCGTTCAGCCCGCCAAAGGCAAAGGCGTTCGACAGACAAGCCTCGACCCGTGCCTCCCGTGCAACGTTCGGCACCACATCCAGCCGACACTCCGGATCGGGCTGCACATGCCCGATGGTTGGCGCAATCACCCCCTCCTGCAATGCCATGAGGCAGGCCAGCAACTCCACCGCACCGGTGCCGCCGATCAGATGGCCATGCATTGCTTTGGTGGACGAGACGGGCACGCGGCCGCCGAAAATCTGTGCTATCACGGCGGCCTCGGTCCGGTCATTGGCCGCCGTGCCGGTGCCATGCGCATTGATATAGCCGATGTCGTCCGCATTCAGCCCGGCATCCGCCAGCGCCAGCCGCATCGCCCGTGCCGCACCTTCGGCGGACGGCAGCACGATGTCGGCTGCGTCCGACGTCATGCCGAACCCGGCAACTTCGGCCAGAATGACCGCCCCGCGTGCCTTGGCATGGGTGATCTCTTCAAACACGAACACCCCGGCCCCTTCGCCCATCACCATGCCATTGCGGGTCGCGCAAAATGGCCGGCACCCGTCGTGCGACATCACGCGCAAGCCTTCCCAGGCCTTCAGCCCGCCAAAGCACAACATCGCCTCGGCCCCGCCGGTCAGCATCACATCCGCAAGTCCCGCGCGGATCATCTGAAACGCCAGACCCATTGCATGATTGGAACTGGCGCAGGCCGAGGACACGCTGAACACCGGGCCTTTCAACCCATAGGCCATCGCCACATGGCTGACAGCCGCCGAATTCATCAGACGTGGCACGGTTAACGGATGCACCCGCGACTTTCCCTCGGCATAGACCGCGCGATAGTTGTCGTCAGTGGTGCCCAGGCCCCCCGCCGCTGTCCCCATCACAACGCCTGTGCGCGTGCCATCACCAAAACCGGCATCCGCCTGCGCCACCGCCTGCTGCGCGGCTGCCAGCGTGAACTGCGTGAAACGATCATAAAGTGCGACATCCCGGCCAAAGGCGCTTTCATCCCACCCCCGCACCTGCCCGCCGATCTGCACCTGCAGCCGGTCCAGATCGCGCAGGTCCAATGGCCCGATCCCGCAGCGCCCCTCACGAAACGCCGCATAGGTGCCCGCCACATCATGAGCCAGGGCATTCACCGTCCCGGCCCCGGTGATGACCACGCGGCGCATCACGCTCAGGCGGCTTTGCGGGCGATCAACCCTTCGACGGCGGCGACAATGGCCCCGACGGACGTGATGTCGAATTCCGACGCGCCGGGTTCGTTGGCGTTGAAGGGCACAGAGATATCGAACGCCTCTTCGATCGCAAAGATCGATTCGACCAGTGCCAGGCTGTCGATCCCCAGATCGATGAGGCGTGACCCGAGCGTGACATCCGACACATCCAGCATCGCCTGTTCGGCGATGATCGCGATGACCTTGTCGCTGACGCTTTTCATATCCGCCCCCGTCCCTGCCTGCTGCGGGATTTAGTCACTGTCCTGTAACTTTGGAATGACCTTCTCGATCGCGGCCACCCGCGCGGCCAGTCGTGGCAGGCGGCGCAGGGCCTTTTGCATCTCGACATGGGTTTCCATCTTCACCGCCGGATAGCCCAACAATACCCGACCTGCGGGCGCGTTGGTGAAAATCTTGGTCGCCCCGCCTGCAATCACGTCGTCGCCGACAAAGATGTTGTCATTGACTCCGCATTGCCCGCCCAACACCACCCGGTCACCGATCCGCGCTGATCCGGCGATCCCGACCTGTCCGCACAACAGACAATCACGTCCGACCTGCACGTTGTGCCCAATGTGGACAAGGTTATCCATCTTCGTGCCGTCGCCAATCGCGGTGTCGCGGACCGTGCCGCGGTCGATACAGACGTTCGCACCTATTTCCACGTCATTGCCAATGGTTACAGACCCAAGTGAATGTATTCTGGTCCAGCTTTGGTTGCGGATGTCGTGGCGCTGGCCCAGCGTTTCGCGAATCTGTTCGACGCCTGACTTTTCGGGCGTGACAAAAGAGAACCCATCCGCCCCGATCACCGCACCGGGCTGGCAGATGAAGCGGTCGCCGATCACCACCCGCGTGCCAATGCGCGCGCCCTGGCAGATCAGTGCATCGTCCCCGATCCGCGCGCCTTCGGCGATGCTGACATGACTTGCAATCCGCGCGCGCGCGCCGATCACCACGCCCGCGCCGATGGCGACAAACGGCCCGATGGCGGCACCGGACCCGATGTGCGCTGACGGATCGACCACGCTGTGCGTATGCACGCCCGGCGCAATCGCGGGGCCAGGGTCCATCATCCGGGACAACCCGGCCATCGCCAGCCGCCCGCGTGGCGCAAAGATCGCGGCCTTCAGGCCAAGCGCCTGCCAGTCGGCCCCCGGCCACAGCAGCGCCACCTGTGCCTGGCCCTGCGCCAGCCCTTCGGCATAGGCCGGCGACATCGCCAGCGCCAGCGCATCGGCCCCCGCCATTGCAGGCTCTGCAGCCCGTGTCACGGTCAGATCAAGATCACCCGCAGCCTCGGCCCCGAGGGCGTCAGCAATGTCACGGACCGTATGGCGCATCGGCATCACCTCATAGATGCCGCAGGACTACCCCTGAACGCCCATCAATGCCACCCCGGCCACACCAAGCGCGGTCCAGATGTCGCCATCCCGCCCATAGATATCGGCGCGATAGCCCATCTGCCCCTTGGTGCCCGGCCACGCGGTGAAATACACCAGATGCACCGGGATCGGCTGTTGCAGCCGCACAGTGGTTTCCACGTCCGAATTCAGGGCGCGACTGAATGCGCCTTGCGGATCGTCCGTCTGTGCGGCCAGCAGCGTGTAGGCAAAATCAAAAGGCGATGCCAGCCGGATGCAACCATGGCTGTAGGCGCGCACTTCCTGGCTGAACAGATCCTTGGAAGGGGTGTCATGCAGGTAGATGTTGTATTCATTGGGAAACATGAATTTCACTTTGCCCAATGCGTTGCCGTCCGACGGTGCCTGACGCAAGGCGAATGGAAACGTGCGGGCTGAATAGGCGGCAAAGTTCACCGCCCCGCGCGGCACGACACGACCATTGCGGTCGATCACATTCAGATGCCCCACGGCATTCGGGTTGCGCTGCAGAAGCGGCAGATATTCCTTGACCGTGATCGACCTTGGCACCGACCATGACGGGTTGACCACCATGTATTCCATCATGTCCGAAAACTCGGGGGTGTAGCGGTCGGCCTCGTCCTTGCCGATCACGGCGCGGGTGCTGAACGTGACACGGCCATGGTCGATGATCTTGGCCGTGAAATCCGGCAGGTTCACCCAGACATGGCGGGCGCCCCGTGGCGTGTCGCCAATCCAGCGCAACCGTTCCAGCGCTACAAGTACCGACTGCATGCGCATCTGCGGCCCGACGTTGACGGCGGCAATCGTGCTTGGCCCCGCGACGCCATCCGCCAGCAGGCCGTGGTTCAGCTGAAACCGTTGCACCGCGCGGGTGATGTCGTCATCGTAGACCGCCGACACCGAACGGCGCAGGTAGCCCATCATCATCAGACGGTCGCGCAGCGCCACCACGGCGGCCCCGGTATCGTCCGGTCCAAGCTTTTCGGCCGCAACCGGTTCACCCCAGCCACCCGCCGCGATCAGCGCCTGCAACCGGATGCGTTCGCGCATCAGCTGCGCATACTCCGGGGTCTGCGGTGCCAGATCGCGCAAGAAACGTTCGGGCGCCGGGGCGGCAAGAAATGCCTCGAGCATCGCAACGGCATCAAACTCTGCGCGCGCAATCACGATGGTCGCGTCGATGGATCGCGGCGAAATGACACCCATCGTCATGTCATGCATGTAGTCGGTCAGGGCGCGCGTCATCTGCACGTCAACCCGGCCCCGGTCACCTTCGGTTTGCGCCGCACGGAACGCTTGCGCCAACACCGCGGGGTCATATGACGCCGCGGGCAATCCATGGTCTCCCGCACCCGCCAGCACGCTGAGCAACGCCTGCCTGCGCGCGGCGTCGCCTGCCCCCGTCCAGATCGGAGCATAGTCGCGTGCCGCATAGATCGCAGCGATATCGTCGGATTGCGCTGCGGTCATTGCGACAGACTGACTGAACGGACTGATCTGCGCCGCAGCCGGACCGGCTGCAAAACCACTCATCAGCGCCAACAAGGCCGCAGACAGGATGAAGGCCGCGCCACGCGCTTTGCCCGAAGGGGCCATAAAGACAGTCATCAGAACCTCAGATCGTAAAGCAATTGCATGCGATCACTACATTTTGGTCAATTCCCGCCCATTGTCCATGACCATCCCGCACAGACCCCGCTGCTTGCGTTGATGTCACGCAGAATTGTGGCCCTCGGGGCACCATTTCTGTCGCCCGGGGGCACATGACCCGCGCGTTTTTCTGCAAAGACCCGCGCACCATTCAGCAAAAATTTGCCTATTGGGCCATTCATGGATTTTGCCGGGCAATCTTTACTTGGGCTTCGAATCCTCTTGTGCCATAACAAACGGGCACTTTGGGGATGAAGTGGCAAACAGCCGTCGGCACAGGCGGTAGAAGACCAACGAACGGGACAGGCACGTACAATGACAACTGAAACCAAGACTGGCATCTCGCGGCGTGGTCTGCTGGGTGCCTTCGCGACGACCATGCTCGTTGCTGCTCCGACATATTCCAGTGCGTTCGGTTTGTTGCGCGGCGCAGGCGATATCCGCCGCATCCGCATGTATTCAGGCCGAACGGGTGAAAGTGTCGACACGATCTACTGGCTGGAGGGTGAGTATATTCCCGAAGCCATGAAGGAAATCAATCACTTCATGCGTGACTGGCGGTCCGGCGATACTGTCAAGATGGACGGCCGCACTGTCGATATCATGGCCGCCTCGCATCGGCTGATGGACGTGTCAGAGCCCTATGTCCTGCTGTCAGGCTATCGCAGCCCCGCAACCAACGCCATGCTGCGGTCGCAGTCCGGCGGTGTCGCCCGCAACTCGCTGCACATGCGCGGACAGGCGGCGGACCTGCGGCTTGAATCGCGCTCGGTCGGCCAGATGGCGCGCGCTGCGGCCAGTTGTGCGGCGGGTGGCGTCGGACGCTATTCGCGGTCCAACTTCGTGCATATGGATTGCGGACCCGTCCGCAGCTGGGGCGGCTAAACCTGACACGGGTCTGGCGACTGTTCGTTTGGCGGGGCACCCACGCGGTGCCCTTTGTCTTGCGCCAGATCGGTCAGTCCTGCGCCATCGCATCCCGGCCGCGAAACCCCATGGCAACCACGAATTTTTCAGAACTGTCCGCACGGCTGGCCGAAGGTTTTACGTTCGCGACCTTGCGGAAGTTGCGCTTCAGAATGGTCTGAAGCTCATTCTCGGCGCCGCCTGCCAGCACCTTGGCCACAAATGTGCCGCCCTCTTCCAGAACATCGAATGCAAATTCCGCAGCCGCCTCGCAAAGCGCGATGATGCGCAAGTGATCGGTGCCCTTGTGGCCGGATGCCGCCGCCGCCATGTCCGACATCACCACATCCGCAGACCCGCCGAGCCAGCCCTTGACCAGCGCATCCGCCTCATCCGCCAGAAAGTCCAGCACATGGATATCGGCGCCTGCAATCGGCTCTACCTCTTGAATGTCCACCCCCAGCACGGTGCCTGCAGGCTTGCCCGCACGTTCGCCCAGGGCGTTGACCCGTGCCACAGCGACCTGACACCACCCACCGGGTGCACAGCCAAGGTCCACCACCCGCGCACCGGGCTTCAGGAACCCGAACTTGTCGTCCAGCTCTGAAATCTTGTACGCCGCCCGCCCCCGGTAACCTTCCTTCTTGGCGCGGATCACGTATGGGTCATTCAACTGCCGCTCCAGCCACAGGGTGGACGACAGCTTGCGTCCCTTGGCGGTTTTGACACGTACCCGCAGCTCGCGTTGACCCCGGCCCGATGTCGCCTTTTCGGCTGGTGGTTTTGTCATGCATAAGGCCCTTCTGTCAGCACGCCGTCCGCGCTCATCTGCGCGTAAAGCAGCCCTTCCCGCAGCCCGCGGTCCGCAACCGAAAGCCTGTCGGTGGGCCATACCCGCATCAGCGCCTGAAGGATAGCCGCCCCTGACATAATCAGCGAATGCCGGTCGCGGCCGATCCGCGGGTCGCTGCGTCGGCCTTCGGGGCCAAGCGCCAGATATTCGCGGATCACGAAATCAATCTGATCCGACGTCATCTCCAATCCGTCCACCTTTGCCCGGTCATAGCGTTTCAGGCCAAGAAAACTGGCCGCCACCGTCGTCACCGTGCCGCTTGTACCGATGATCTGAAACCCGGCCCGCGGGTTTTGCGCATTGTAGGGTGAAAAGCTGGCGAGGTTCTCCTCGAAAAACCAGCTCATCAACGCAAAGCGCGCGCTGTCATCCTCGACGTCGACAAACTGATCCTTCAGCGTCGCCACCCCGAGCGGCACCGAGATCCAGTCTACCACGCGCGCACCATCCTCGCCGTGGAACCCGCGGTGCAGCCGCATGATGGCGCGTGCCCGGTGTTCGGGGGCGACGGATGACAGATCAATCCACACCAGTTCGGTCGACCCGCCGCCAATATCGACCACCAGCAACTGCTCGGTGCGCGGGCTGACCAGCGGCGCGCAGGAAATCACTGCAAGGCGTGCCTCCTCCTCGGGCTGGATGATTTCCAGCGACAGGCCCGTTTCGCGCCGGACCTGCCGGATAAAGTCCTTGGCGTTCTTGGCGCGACGGCACGCCTCGGTCGCCACGAGCCGCATCCGCACGATGCCGTGCTTTTCGATCTTTTTCTGGCACACGCGCAGTGCCTGGATTGTCCGGCCCATCGACGCGCGAGACAGCCGCCCGGACGCCTCCAGCCCGACACCCAGCTGGACCGTTTTGGAAAAGCTGTCCACGACATCAAACTGACTGCCACGCGGTCGGGCAATCAGCATGCGGCAACTGTTCGTGCCGAGGTCAAGCGCGGCATAAAGCTGCGCCGACGGTTCTGCTTGGGGTGCGGACGGTTCAACCGAAGGCAGCACTTCCGGGATCGCGTCCTCACCCCTGGGACGCTCGGGCGTCATTGTGCGCCCTCCAACTATGGTTACCCCAAAGGTAGTCCGACAGGGCCGGTGGTGCAAGCGCCCGCCCGTCATGTTCTGCATGAGAATTTTTCCAATTTCGCCCGGTTGCGCTGCTTGTGCAATCGCGGCATTCACATCCAGCCATCAGGCGGTCGCTTCACGCAGGGAATATGTCGAAATCCGACAGAGTTTGTCGGATACGCAAGCCTAAATGAGGCCACGGTCGGTACAACAGGGAATCATCGCAATGCCAGAGGTTACAGTTGTCTATTGGCGTGACATCCCCGCACAGGTGATTGTGGGCAAGGGGCGGCGCGGATCGAAAGTCCAGCTTTCCGAACGCTTTGAACAGGCGATTGATCGCTGCGCCATGAAGATCGGCGCAAAAGATGCCGATGCCTACCTGGCCGAATGGCGCAAGGCCCCCCCTTACGAGGCGCAAGGCGATCAAGACGCGCTGGCCGCCTCCACTGCCGCAGAGATGGAAACCACCTTTGACACCGCCCGCCTGAAGCAACTGATCGACAACGAAGGGTGGGCATGATGGCCTTGTTCAATTTCAGGCGCGACACGGTGGCCCAAAGCCCGGTTGAGGTTGAGGCGTTTGTCAAAGGCTTCTCTATCGAAGTGATGCCGCGCACCGCCGAAAAGGTGGACAGTTTTCGCGACATCCTGCCCAAGGGCACCCGCGTCTACATCGCCCATATCGAGGGCACGCCGATCGGGGACATGGTCGCCACCGCGCGCCGCCTGAACGGCGAAGGCTACCCCGTGATGCCGCACTTCCCCGCACGCATCATCCCGGATCGCGCCACCCTCGCCGACTGGATCGCCCGGTATCAGGGCGAGGCGGATGTGAAACAGGCGCTGCTGCTGGGGGGCGGGGTGAATTCACCCGCAGGCGACTTCGATGCCTCCATGCAACTGATCGAAACCGGGCTGTTTGACAGCTTTGACCGCCTGCACGTCGCAGGCCACCCCGAAGGCAACCGCGAC
Source organism: Rhodobacterales bacterium (assembly GCA_043720555.1). GTDB lineage: Bacteria > Pseudomonadota > Alphaproteobacteria > Rhodobacterales > Rhodobacteraceae > JAAFHS01. The sequence continues at coordinate 25,301 of JAYSSN010000248.1, forward strand.
ATCGACAAGGATGGTGGTGATGCCATCATCATGCAGGCACTGAAGTGGAAGCAGGCGTTTTCCGAACGCTCGGATGCAAAAATGGCCATCGCGACCCAGTTCTGCTTTGAGGCAGACCCCGTGATCGCGTGGGTCAACCGGCTGGCGGCCGAAGGCATCACCCTGCCGGTCCATATCGGCATTGCGGGCCCCGCCAAGCTTCAAACCCTGATAAAATTCGCCATCGCCTGTGGCGTCGGCCCCTCGCTGCGCGTGCTGCAAAAGCGCGCGATGGATGTCACCAAACTGCTGTTGCCGTATGAGCCGACCGATGTCGTCGCGGCCCTTGCCGCCCACAAGGCTGCTCACCCCGGTTTCGGCATCGAAAGCGTTCACTTCTTCCCCCTTGGCGGCATCAAGACGAACGCAGCCTGGGTCACCGATCACGGCGGCGCCTCTGGCGTGCCCGCAATTCATGCAAAGGTTTAAGAATGACGCGTACAGTTATTGAATCCAAAACAAAAACGGTCGTCATCGGTTTTGACGAACCCTTCTGCGTGATCGGTGAGCGCATCAACCCGACAGGCCGCAAGAAACTGGCAGCAGAACTTGAGGCGGGCGATTTCAGCACCGTTGAACGTGACGCGCTGGAACAGGTCGCGTGTGGTGCCATGGTACTCGACGTGAACTCCGGGGCCGTCTTTACCAACAAGATGGCGTCCGACCCCCGCTATGCCGACAACAACTTTGTCGAGCCGCCCCTGATGCGCGAACTGATCCTGCGCATCCAGGCGATCGTGGATGTGCCCTTGTGCATCGACAGCTCTGTCCCCGGCGCGCTGGAGGCGGGCTTGCAGAGTTGCGAAGGCCGCCCCCTGCTGAACTCGGTAACCGGCGAGGAAGAGCGTCTGGAACTGGTCCTGCCGCTGGTCAAGAAATACAATGTGCCAGTCGTGGCCATCTCGAACGACGACACGGGCATCAGTCAGGACCCCGACGTGCGCTTCGCCGTGGCGAGGAAGATCGTCCAGCGCGCTGCCGATTTTGGCATCCCCGCGCACGACATCGTGGTCGATCCGCTGGTGATGCCGATCGGGGCCATGGCCACGGCTGGCCATCAGGTGTTCACCCTCGTCCGTCGCCTGCGCGAAGAACTCGGCGTGAACACCACCTGCGGCGCATCCAACATCAGCTTCGGTCTGCCACATCGCCACGGCATCAACGCGGCTTTCCTGCCGATGGCCATCGGCGCAGGGATGACAAGCGCGATCATGAACCCGGTACGGCTGGTTGAAATGGAAGCGATCCGCGCCGCAAACTTCTTGAACAATCAGGATCCCAACGGTGGCGAATGGATCCGGTTTGCCAAAGTGCTGGAAGCGGTCGAAGCCGGCATGACCTTTGCCGAGGCGAGCGCTGCGGCATCAACGGCGACATCAGGCCGACGCGGTGGACGGCGCGCCCGGGGATGAAGGCCTTCGCAGCGGACAGCGCCGGCCCGTTGCCCGACGGCTGGTCTGATCCTGCCAGCGGAGCGATCCGCTGGCGCATGCTTGTGTCGCAAGGGCTGACAGACAGCGACAGCTTGGTTGCGGGGGTGGCGGAGCTTGCACCTGGCGACCATTTCGCCGCCCACCACCATGCACAGGCCGAGATCTACTTCGGTGTGCAAGGCACGGGCACGGTTCTGATCGACGGCACCCCGCACAATCTGGCACCTGGCGTCCTGCTGTTCATTCCGGGTGGTGCGGTACACAGCGTACCCCCGGTAACGCAACATTTGCGTTATTTCTACGTGTTCGCGGCTGACCGGTTTGACGACATCGTTTATCACTTTGCTTAACGCCCCATTAACCGCTGTTGACCAAGTGTCTGGGGATGCAGACACGGATCACCACGCCCGACACCTGGATTGCCGAGGTTTTCGCGGCAAAGGCCGTCGTGAACGGCGGTGTGATCCGTCGCAACCGTCACTGGGTCGAGAACGAGATCGGGCGCGACAGGTTTTTTGCCGAGGTGCGGGCTCGCGGTTTTCACCTGGTTGAAACCGGACATCAGCTGATCGTGGTATGCCACACCGGGGCAATCTGCCTGCATTTCTGACGGCACCCGATTTTTCTGCGAAAAATCCGGAATTTTCGCAGAAAATTCGCCTGCGACGCCACCGTGTTTTGCAGCGCCGCAAACAGGCATTGCGCTGCTTGCAACCTGCCCTACAACAGCGCGGAATGAGGAGCCTGCCATGACCGACGACGCACTCGTGATCTTCACCCCTTCCGGCAAACGCGGCCGCTTTGCGCATGGCACCCCCGTGCTGACCGCAGCGCGCCAGCTGGGCGTCGATCTTGACAGCGTCTGTGGCGGGCGTGGCATCTGTTCACGCTGCCAGATCACGCCCGGCTACGGTGAATTTGCCAAACACGGCGTGACCGTCGCCGATACCGCACTGTCCGGCTGGAACACGGTTGAAGAACGCTACAAATCCATCCGCGGGCTGATCGACGGTCGCCGTCTGGGCTGTCAGGCCAGGGTTATGGGCGATGTTGTCATCGACGTGCCCCCGGAAAGCCAGGTCCACAAGCAGGTCATCCGCAAGTCCGCCACACAGCGCGACATCGTGATGGATCCCGCCACCCGCGCCCTTTATGTCGAGGTAGCCGAGCCTGACATGCACGAACCTACCGGCGATTTTGAACGCCTGGCCATTGCCCTGCGCGATCAATGGCAGATTGCGGATGTGACTGCCGACCTCGCCCTGATGCGCCGTCTGCAACCCGCCCTGCGCCGCGGCGAATGGAAAGTCACCGTCGCCCTGCACAAGGGCAACCATGACGCGCAGCACCGCATTCTTGATATCTGGCCCGGCTTTCACGAAGGCGCGCTGTACGGCCTTGCGATCGACCTCGGCTCCACCACCATCGCCGCCCACCTGTGCGATCTGCGCGATGGCACGGTCCTCGCCTCATCCGGCCTGATGAACCCGCAAATCCGCTTCGGCGAAGATTTGATGAGCCGCGTCAGCTATGCCATGATGAACCCCGGCGGTGATGTCGAGATGACCCGCGCCGTGCGCGAGGCGATCAACGGGCTCGCCGCCTCGATTGCCGTTGAGGCCAGCATCGACCCGAAGGCGATCTACGAGGTGGTGTTCGTCTGCAACCCCGTCATGCACCACCTGCTGCTGGGCATTGATCCCGTGGAACTCGGCCAGGCTCCGTTTGCGCTCGCCACCTCCGGCTCGCTGTCGCTCGACGCCCGCGATCTGGAGCTGTCCAACCTCAACCATGCCGCCCGCGTCTATATACTGCCCTGCATCGCAGGCCATGTCGGGGCCGATTGTGCCGCCGTCGCCTTGTCCGAAGAGCCCGGCAAATCCGATGACATGGTGCTGATCGTCGATGTCGGCACCAATGCCGAGCTGCTGCTGGGCAACAAGACCCGCGTGCTCGCCTGTTCATCCCCGACCGGCCCCGCATTCGAGGGCGCGCAGATCAGTTCCGGCCAACGGGCCGCCCCCGGTGCGATTGAACGGGTCGAAATCGACCCGGTCACCAAGGAACCCCGCTTCCGCGTCATCGGCTCTGATCTGTGGTCCACCGACGCGGGCTTTGCCGATGTCGTCAAAACCACCGGGGTCAGCGGCATCTGCGGATCGGGCATCATCGAGGCTGTCGCCGAGATGCGCCTGGCTGGTCTGGTCGATCCCGGCGGCCTGATAGGCTCACCCGATCAGACGGGCACGCCGCGCTGCGAACCGCACGGCCGCACTCACAGCTATGTCCTGCATGACGGCACCACCGAAGGCGGGCCGAAGATCATGGTCACCCAAGGCGACATCCGCGCCATCCAGTTGGCCAAATCCGCGCTTTATGCCGGCGCACGTCTGCTGATGGACGAAATGGGCATCGACAGCGTGGAACGCATCACCCTCGCCGGGGCGTTTGGTGCACATATCAGCCCGAAACACGCGATGGTTCTGGGCATGATCCCGGATGCGCATCTGTCAAAGGTCACTTCCGCCGGCAATGCCGCCGGCACGGGCGCGCGCATTGCGCTGTGCAACGTCGCCTCACGCGATGCGATCGAGGAAACCGTCCACCATATCCACAAGGTTGAAACCGCCATCGAACCGCGGTTCCAGGAGCATTTCGTCAACGCCAATGCCATCCCGCATGCGGTGGACCCGTTCCCCGAACTGATGAAGATCGTCACCCTGCCCCACGTCAGCTTCAACCTGCAGGGCGGCGATCGCGGGCGCCGTCGGCGGGGGTGACAACCGGTAAAGCCGAGGCTAGGGTGCGCATATGAATGATACCGTTGCAGATTTATTGACCCGCATCGCCGCGCAAGACCGCGCGGCCTTCCGTGACATCTATCATGCGACGTCAGCGAAACTAATGGGAGTCCTGCTGCGTATCCTTGTTAACCGCGCTGAATCGGAGGATGCGTTGCAAGAGGTTTACACACGGGTATGGCTGCGGGCGGGCCGCTTTGATGCGACGAAAGGCCGTGGCATGACATGGTTGATCGCCATCGCACGCAACCTGGCCATCGACCGCCTGCGCACCCGCCGTGAGGTGACCGCCGAGGAAGGCCAGGCCGAGGCGCTGGTCGATCGCAGCCCCAATGCCGAAGGTCAGGCGATTGCCCTGGGCGAGGCCCGGCGCGTGTCCGATTGCTTTGCCACGCTTGAACCCGACCGCGCCGAGGCCGTCCGCAAGGCGTACCTTGACGGGCAGTCCTATCAGGACCTCGCCGATCGCTTTGCCGTGCCGCTCAACACCATGCGCACCTGGCTGCGCCGCAGCCTGCTGCGACTGCGGGAGTGTTTGGAGACATGATCGACGCACCCCTCACCCCGATGGAAGAAGACGACAGCTTTGCTGCGGAGTATGTGCTGGGCGTGCTCGACATGGCCGACCGTGCCCGCGCCGAAGATCGCATCCGACGTGACCCGGCCTTCGCGGCAGCGGTTGCTGCATGGGAAGACCGCCTGTCCGGCCTGAATGACGCCTTTGCCGAAGTGCCCGCCCCCGACCTGCTGGCCAAGATCGAGGCGCGCCTGTTTGCACAGGCTGCCAAACCGCGGCGGCCGTGGCTTGGCTGGCTGGCCGGCGCCGCGACGGCAGCCGCGATCATCGTGGCGGCTCTGGTTCTGGTTCCCGGTCCGACCGGCCCTGCACTCGTGGCGACGCTGGCAGCCGAAGGCCAGCCGCTCGTGATCGCGGCCAGCTATGCCAACGGCGTACTGCAAGTGGACCAATCCGCAGGCCCGGCCGCCGCGGCGGGCAGTGTGTATGAACTGTGGCTGATCGACGGGACCAATGCCCCGGTGTCGCTGGGCCTGATCGATGCCGCAACCGTCACCCGTCCGGTGGCGAACATACCTGAGGGTGCGGTGCTTGCCATCAGCCTCGAACCCGCAGGCGGTTCCACCACCGGGGCCCCGACCGGCCCGGTTCTGGTGACCGGGGTCGTGCAGAAGACCTGATCGCGCGGCACCATGCCCGCGCGGTCAGATCCGGTGCCTGGTGTTGACACCGACCCCGGGACCGATTTTTATCATCATGATTTTATTCAAAAGAACCCCGGGATTTTCAGCCCGGGATGTCTGCCCCGGCGACGCACTCGCGCCACGAACACCAGCTTTGACGCCAATCTGAAAAGTTTTTCCGCCACTTCTGAAACTCTCTGCAACCGGCCGCGTAACTTGGGATGTGAGACGGGACAGGCCCGCCACCTTCACAGGAGACGCGACATGAAATTCCTTACCTACACCGCTTCGATCCTTGCTCTGTCGACCACGCTGGCTTTTGCCGAAAACCCGATGGTTGGCGGTGCTGCCATGTTTGAAGACAAGAACATCGTCGAAAACGCCGTGAACTCGGCTGACCACACGACGCTTGTGGCTGCTGTGACGGCGGCTGGCCTTGCCGAAACGCTGATGGGCGAAGGCCCGTTCACCGTGTTCGCTCCGACCAACGACGCCTTCGCCAAACTGCCCGCTGGCACCGTTGACACGCTGCTACTGCCGGAAAACAAGGACATGCTGGTCAAGATCCTGACCTGCCACGTCGTCGGCAAGGCCGTTCTGGCCGAAGCACTGCAGGGCATGATTGCTGATGACGGCGGCAAGCATCCCGTCCCCACCCTTGGCGGCTGCACCCTGCAGGCAACCTATGAAGGTGACATGATGAAACTCACGGACGAGGCGGGCAACGTGGCCACCGTGACCATCGCCGACGTCAAGCAATCGAACGGCGTGATCCACGTCATCGACACCGTGATGCTGCCGGCAAGCTGATTTTCCCGGTTGGATGACGCGGAGGGTGGACGGTCACACCCATCCTTCGCGACATTCTGCCTGCCCCGGCAAACCTGTCCCCTCGCCGGGGCAGAAGGGCCCTCCTTCACCGGGGGGCCCTGTTTTCGTTTTGCTTGCCCGAACTGGCGGTCGCGGCTAACCTTTCTGGATTGATGCGTTCCAATTTGGAGATCCCGATGACCATGTTTTTGCGTGTGATATGTGCTGCCCTTGCCTTGCTCAACCCTCTTGCCGCGCAGTCCGAAGGCCGTTCCATCATTGTGCTGGATGCATCCGGCTCCATGTGGGGCCAGATCGATGGCCGCGCGAAACTGGAAATCGCGCGCGAGGCGCTGGCCGAAGTGCTGCAAGGTCTGCCCGCCGATACCGAAATGGGCCTGATGGCCTATGGCCACCGCAGTGCGGGCGATTGCGCCGACATCGAACTGGTCGTGCCCCCTGCGGCCGGGACCGGACCCGCGATCGCCGCCGCCGCGCAATCCATGACGTTCCTGGGAAAAACCCCACTGACCGAGGCCGTCCGCCAGGCCGCGCTGGAACTGCGCAGCAGCGAAGAAAAGGCCACGGTGATCCTGATTACCGATGGCATCGAAACCTGCAGCGCGGACCCCTGCGCCCTTGGCACCGAACTGGAAGCAACCGGCGTCGATTTCACAGCCCACGTCGTAGGCTTTGGCCTGACGGCCGAGCAAGGCGCTACCGTGGCCTGCCTCGCCGACAATACCGGGGGCGTCTACATTCAGGCGCAGGATGCAGGCACGCTGATGCAGGCGCTGCAAACCACAGTCGTGCTGGCCGAACCTGAACCCGTGCCAGCACCCGAACCACAGCCCGCACCCGAACCGGAACCCGCCATGCTGGACATGAACTTTGCTCCGCAAATGGTGATGAACGATGGTGGTGAGGTCGTCACAGATGGCGGGCAGACCTGGGAAATCTATCAGATCAACACCGATGGTCAGCGTGGTGAACGTGTCACCACCGAATACGGCCCCACCAGAATTTTCGTCGAACCCGGCACCTACCGCATCGTCGCGCTGATGGGGCTGGCCACTGCCGGGCAGGACGTCACGATCACCGCCGGGGCCATCGCTGCACCGACACTGGTGCTGAATGCAGGCACGCTGGCGG